>JAPUIM010000432.1 GCA_027297025.1 Bacteroidota bacterium
TTACGGATGATCAAAAAAAAGCAATATTGGTAAGTCTATACGAAATCGCTAATTCTGATCAGGAATTTCATCAAAAGGAATCAGAATACCATAAGAAAATTTCTGATTTTTTAGATTACTCCATCGGGAAGGGTAAACTTAAAAGACTTTTATCTAAGGATAAAGATTATTTATATGGTCTACTTAGTGAATTTTCTGAAAGCCAAAAAGACTGGTACGTATTTAATGTAGTGGGAATGGTTTACGCGGATGGTAAAATAATTAAGGAAGAATTTGAGCATGTTCAAAAATTTCTTTTAAGTATTGGCTTTTCGAAGGACATGATTAACAGGAACCTTGAAGAATCATCCAAATCGATGGATAAAATGGTTTGACATTCAACCTTCTGTTTTCTCCGCTAAATATTTAATAAAATGGAAAGAAAGGGGATATCAAGAAAGAAGGGTAAGAAACTCAGGGCAGGCGAGAAGGGCATAAGTTGGGATTACCTGAACCCACAGGCTAAGACGATTACTGATAAAGAAACCATTGAACGCTGCAATAAACTGGTGATTCCACCGGCCTGGGAAGAGGTTTGGATTTCTCCGGATGCAAAGAGTCACTTACAGGCTACTGGTAAGGATGCAAAAGGGCGCGTGCAGTATCGCTACCATGAAGATTGGACCAAAGCTCGTTCTGCAGAAAAATTCAATGGTATGACTGGATTTGCCAACATCCTTCCCGGGATTAGAAAAAAAGTAGAGTCCGATTTGAAACTGGAAGGGATGCCTAAGGACAAAGTTGTTGCATTAGTGGTTAAATTAATAGATATTTATCATATCCGGGTTGGCAATGATGAATATGCAAAAAAGAACAAATCTTATGGATTGACAACCCTAAAGGAGGGTCATCTTACTATAGATCGTTCGGAAACTGCTGAAGGTGAATTAGATGCAATTTTCGAATTCACCGGAAAATCCGGTAAACTGTGGAAAAGAAGGATTTGGGAGGATGATTTGGCATTGCTTATCGAAGCGTCAGGCAAGGTAGGGGGTATTTCAAAAACTCAGGATTTGTTCAGATATGAAGATCAGTCTGGAAAAGATTTTGACATAAAATCCCATCATATCAATGAGTACCTTGACGATATTGCTTCAAAACATCAAAAAGTGACTGCTAAGGATTTTCGTACCTGGGCAGCAACTTGGAAGACGGCTTTTCGCCTGTCCAAACAACTGGATCCCGATACCGCTACTGGCAGGAAAAAAGTACTAAACCAGGTTATTAAGACAGTTGCATCTGATTTAGGCAACACACCTACTGTGTGCAGATCATCTTACATCCATCCGACTATAATTTCCGATTGGGAAGATGGTAATTTTCGGAAAAAGTGGAACAAGTCTCACAGTGGCAAAAAGATAAGAAGCTTGTCAAAAGAAGAGACTGCAACACTCCGATACATTTGAGATATTACTACAAGTTAGGTGTCCGATATAAATTCCACAAAGGTCGGGTAAGCCTAATTCACTTCCTGCATTTCAAGATCAACAGAATCAATTTGATTTGACTTAATCAGAATTAAAACGTAGTTTGGATTACTAAATTTTCATCTTGAAATTGATTGTGAATCAACTAAACATTATTCACAAGCTTATCAACTAGGAGTTGTCTTTATGTCCCAACGAAAACAATCCCGCCGCGAGTTTTTAAGCAGATCAGGTTCCGTAATTAGCGGTTCATGGATCATAATGAATTCATCAGCCATAATTGCAACAGCAAATTTTGCATGTCAGGCGAAAATCGAAGGCGCACCATTTGAAGTTCTTACCGAAATAGAAGCGAAAGAAATAGAAGCAATAGCAGCTCAGATATTTCCTTCAGACGGTACCCCCGGAGCAACCGAAGCCGGAATAATTTATTTTATAGATCGTGCTTTAGCTACCATACGGGAAAAAGATAAGGAGGAGGTTCAAAGAGGCCTGGTTGAATTCAAAAGTAAAATTTCAGAGAAATTTCCCAGAAAAAATTTCTCAGATCTAAACTCAAAACAGCAAATAGAAATGCTGAAGGAAATAGAACAAACGAACTTTTTCAAAACTGTGAGAAATTTAACTATCTCCGGAATGTTTGCGATGTCTTCTTATGGAGGTAATAATGATAATATAGGATGGGAGCATTTAGGTTTTGACCACAGTGCAACCTGGAAACCTCCATTCGGCTACTATGATGAACAATATATGAATGAGAGGGGTAATAATGAGCAATAGGCAACAAGGCCAACGGGTTCACGGTCTTCGTGACAAGGTTGACTTCGTAATAATTGGCTCGGGTGCTGCAGGTGGTATAATGGCAAAAGAGCTATCTATTGCAGGATTCAGCGTGGTTGTACTTGAGCAGGGACCCTACATGAAACCTCATCAATTCATGCATGATGAATTCGGCGGTTTCGAAAAACGCGGGCTAGGTGCTAGATCAGGGGGAGAGGATGATCCTCAAACCTTTAGGGAATCTGAAAAAGAAGAAACTGAAATAAGGCAAAGTTTAAATTACCTTCGTATGGTGGGCGGAACTCAAACTCATTTTACTGCCAATTCCTGGAGATTTCATGAGATAGATTTTAAAGAAAGAAGTATTTATGGGCCTGTTGAAGGTACTGAGATTGAAGATTGGCCAATTACTTATGAAGAACTTGAACCATATTACACCAAGGTTGATTGGGAATTTGGTATTTCTGGAGAGCCGGGTCCTCATGATCCTCCTCGGTCACGTCATTATCCCATGCCGCCTCTTCCTGTAAAATCCTCGGGAGTAATTTTTGAAAAGGCAGCTAAAAAACTAGGTTGGAATCCTTATCCGGCTCCAATGGCCATTTTATCTAGACCTCACAACGGCCGTCCCTCTTGCGTTCATTGTGGATTTTGTATGGGGTTCGGTTGTGAAGTAAGTGCAAAATCTACAAGTTTGTCTGCTATGATTCC
>JAPUIM010000433.1 GCA_027297025.1 Bacteroidota bacterium
GTCTCTCTCTCATCCAAAACACCATCCGCAACTATGATGTCATACAGGTCGGTGAATATCTTGTATTTGGAAGTAAAACTTTTCTCCTGGTGCTCCTTGAAATTGGAGTGAATGACTTGTTCCACTTCTTCTTTCTTGAAAGCCCTGAATTTTTTTAAGGCTTCTTGATAAACCTTTTCAGCATCCGTGTTGGGGAAAAGTTTGGGAATCTTTTTCTTAATGACCTCAACTTCCGTTTCATGTATAAAATCATCCGAATCCGCTATATAGATGTATAGGAATAAGGTAAACTCTTTAAAATTCTCAAAATGATAATTCATAACCTTTTTGATTATCTTACCCTTAATTTAAGAAGGTTTGTGGTGAATACAATATCATCGGTTTACTTGCTAAAAAAATTTGTTCCAAATCAGAAGAGCATTTAAACAAAAAAGACCCTCTAAATTGAGGGCCTTTTTTAATCTTGGGGATGTTATTATTACATCATGCCGCCGCCCATTCCACCTCCCATAGGAGTCTTAGCTGCAGCTTTTTCATCTTCTGGTTCGTCAGCCACTACTGCTTCAGTGGTCAATAGGAGAGCAGCTATAGATGCTGCGTTTTCCAAGGCCAATCTTACAACCTTGGTTGGATCGATAATACCTGCGCTGATCATGTTGTCATATTTGTTTTCGCGGGCATCATAACCGAAGTCACCCTTACCATCCATTACCTTTTGAGCTATCACAGATCCTTCTTCACCGGCATTTTCCACGATGATTCTTAGAGGGAATTCCAAAGCAGTTTGCACGATTTTCACACCGGTTTCCTGATCTTGGTTTTCGGTTTTGACCTTTTTCAAGCCATCGATAGCCCTGATCAAAGCTACACCACCACCGGCAACCACACCTTCCTGAACCGCAGCCCTGGTAGCATGAAGCGCATCATCCAAACGGTCTTTCTTTTCTTTCATTTCTACTTCCGTTGCAGCTCCAACATAAAGAATAGCCACACCGCCGGATAGTTTAGCCAATCTTTCCTGTAGCTTTTCTTTATCGTAATCGGAGGTAGTAGTATCAATTTGCGATTTGATCTGATTGATTCTGGCTGTGATATCATCTTTGCTGCCATTTCCATTGACGATAATGGTATTGTCCTTATCGATGTTTACTTTATCAGCAGCACCTAGATAATCAATCGTGGCAGATTCCAATTTATACCCTCTTTCTTCAGAAATAACCGTCCCACCGGTTAAAACAGCAATATCTTCCAGCATAGCCTTACTGCGATCTCCAAAGCCAGGGGCCTTCACTGCAGCGATTTTCAAGGATCCTCTTAATTTGTTTACTACTAAAGTAGCTAAAGCCTCGCCATCTACATCTTCAGAAATGATCAGTAAAGGTTTGCCAGTTTGAGCAACAACTTCCAACACCGGCAAAAGATCTTTCATGGCCGATATTTTCTTGTCGTGAATCAAGATGTAAGGAGTTTCCAATTCCACTTCCATCTTCTCGGCATTGGTAACGAAGTAGGGAGAAAGATAACCTCGGTCAAACTGCATACCTTCCACCGTTTTTACTTCCATTTCAGTTCCTTTGGCTTCTTCAACCGTAATCACTCCATCCTTGCCCACTTTGTCCATGGCATCTGCAATCATTTTACCGATTTCGGTGTCGTTGTTGGCAGATACAGAGGCCACCTGGGCTATTTCGTTAGAGGCGCTGATAGTTTTTGATTGTTTTTTAAGGTCCTCTACCACGGCAACTACCGCCTTGTGTATTCCCCTTTTCAGATCCATGGGATTGGCGCCGGCGGCCACATTTCTAATGCCATTGGTGAAGATGCTTTGTGCCAAAACGGTGGCGGTGGTGGTACCATCACCCGCATCATCGGCGGTTTTGGATGCAACTTCCTTCATCAATTGTGCTCCTATGTTTTCAACGGGATCTTTCAATTCTATTTCTTTGGCCACAGTTACTCCATCTTTTGTTACTGTTGGTGCACCAAATTTTTTATCTAATATTACGTTTCTACCCTTAGGTCCAAGGGTTACTTTTACCGCTTCCGCCAGTATGTCAACTCCTTTTTTAAGTTGATCCCTGGCTTCGGTATCGAAGAATATTTGTTTTGCCATTTTTAGTTTTCTTTTTTATTTGTTTGTTAAAATGATTTTTGGTGGGGAGATTTAAATAACCCCAAAGATATCAGACTCTTTCATGATCAGGTATTCAGCACCATCAATTGTAACTTCAGTACCTGAATATTTTCCATAAAGTACTTGGTCACCCACTTTTGCATTGAAGGGTTCATCTTTTTTACCGGTTCCCATAGCCACAATTTTACCTTTTTGAGGTTTTTCCTGGGCAGTATCGGGAATGATGATTCCGGAGGAAGTCTTTTCTTCTGCCGCCTCTGGTTCAACCAGAACCCTATCGGCAAGAGGTTTAAAGTTTATTTTTTTAGCCATTTTTTTTGTGATATTTTGTTATTGAAGATTTTTAAGATTGAATTGCGTAATTGAATTCATTAATTGATGTCGACTATTGCATTTCTCATGCCAAAGTCGGACTTACTGACATATATTCAATAATAGGTCAATTTTACCGTTTTTAATTGAGATAAGGGCTATGGAAGCAGGGCTGAACTGACATTATTGCCTGTTTATAATTACTTCTGTCAGTTTTTGAGGCCAGTGATTATGGAATATAATTATAAAATGTGTATTTTGAAATAGAAAAAGAAAAGACATGGCTCCACTTAAACAAAATTGGTTAACCGATGGCTTGATTGATTTCGAATATAAAAAATACCTGCTACTTGCCTATCTAAAGGAGGTGAAGGAGAATTTTGATCTACAAAAGTTGTATCCTTTCCTGTCCGATTTGGTATTTCACTATCAGAATTTACAACTCCTCAAAAATAACAAAAAGATCCTTTATGAAAATTTCCCCAAATCACTAACCAAAGCTGATTTTGAAAAACTGAAATTGAGCTATAAGCTTGTGATCGAGGATGATAAAATGATGAAGGAGTTGGAGGAAATCGTTGGCTATTCTCTACCGCTATTTCAGAATGCTCTTAATGAAGGAAAAGATATTTACGAATATGTGGAGAGCAAAGTTGAGATAACTCCCATTGGTGTCACACCCATTTATGCAGATGAAGGATACATGCTGGTAGATCAGAAGGATGAGAGCTTATTGATGATTTATAGGTATCAGATCACGGTTTTTGAAAACTCCAAGGATAGGTATAAGGGAGTGAATACCGTTTTTATCAAGCAGGAAAGGAAAGGGATTGGTCGAACCTTTGAGCAGTTGAAAATGGACTTGATAAAAAACTATAAACAATTACCCAATCCCGCCACTTATTTGGTAATGGCACATGCATTCTTTCCTTTAAACGAAACCTTAATGCCGATAGCCAAAAGATTATTGGTGCGTTACATTAACAGTACTCAGCAGTAGATCACTGGCCTTCGTTTTCATCTGGCGCCTCTTCCATTTCAAGGCTTTCTAAACCAGATGAGCTTTCATTGAATTCCAGAGGAAGGTCTTGATTGAAATCAGGGAGGATTGTCTTT
>JAPUIM010000434.1 GCA_027297025.1 Bacteroidota bacterium
GATCTTCATAGGATTTATCCAGCCATTTAAAAGAAGTATCAATTTCACCCATCTGGGCATAGACCATGGCAATATAAAACGAGGGACTGCCAGCTGGTGATTCTTCACTTTTAGAAATGAGTTCTTGAAATTGTTCATCAAACTTCGCTTGTTCACCTTCATGGAAATAAGCGATAGAAAGTAGTCCCATAGACCGTGGGAATTTATCCATTTGAGATAAAACTTCGATTGCTTGTTTATACATACTCAGATATATGAATACTCTGGCTGTTTCCATGGGAACCAAACCGTTCTTTGGGAATGGTACAGATGCGATTGTTTTCAACGACTCCTCTGACTGCCCATTGAAATAAAGACTCAAAATTTTCTTGCTCCAAGCGTTGGGCGAAGTAGGGTTTGTTTGAACCAAGATTCTAGACTTTTCAACTGCCTCTTCAAATTGCCCGCTGCTAATGAGGAAGTCTATCATTCCTGCACCTATTGCATTAAGCTGAGACTGTAACTGATACTCCTTTTCTGCACTTTCAAAATCCCAACCGTACCATAGCATTGCATCTCCAAGATGTCCATGAGCTGAAGAATTGTAGGGATCTAACTCCAATGCTTTATTGTTATAGTATATCGATGTCTCAAGGGCTTCTTCAGTATTGGATACTAATCTAGGTCCGCTAAAACCGTACCACGACTTTCTTGAGCCAAGCTCCACATATGCATCAGCAAATTCGGGATCAATATGTATAACCTTTTCCAATAGCTCAATAGCTTTTTGTCTTCCTTCTCCAACAAATGGTATAGAATTAGCCTCCAGGTATAAGTCATATGCTTCTATACTAAATGTTGGCTGTGTTTCAATTCTCAGTTTTACTTCCGGCCGAACTTGGGCCTGTAAAGACAAAGCAATTTTCTGAGCCACATCACTCTGGATGGCGAACACATGGTCCAAATTCCTGTCAAAAGTTTCTGACCAAAGGTGCTGATCTGTACGAGTATCAATGAGCTGTACAGTTATACGTACAGTGTTACCCGCCTTTCTTACGCTACCTTGCAATATGGTTGCAACCCTCAGTTCTTTTGCAATTTCACCTATGGTTTTGGTGGTACCTTTGTACTGCATCACGGATGTTCTTGAAGTCACCTGCAAGTCCTCAATCTTGACCAGGTGATTCAAAATCTCCTCCATCATGCCATCGCTAAAATACTCCTGGTCCTTGTTTGGACTCATGTCAGCAAAGGGTAATATAGCTATGGAATTATCCCTGACTGCCGCTTCCAAAGTTGATTCGGTGGTTTCTTGTTTAGGTTGCACAGAACCAACTCGTGGATACAGGTACATCACGATAACCAACAAAGTAAGGGCCGCAATGATAAATCTTCCCGTCAGCGGTTTTCTCTGGGCGGCGCTGTAGGGATTCTGCCATGATTTGCTGGAGGTGGTACGGACAAAACCTTGGGGGCTACGCTCGTAGGTCCAGGCAAAATACATCGAAACCGGAAAACCAATTAATAGGATGGTGTACAAGACGGTAGTAGTCCATTCGGGCAGTAATGCCGCCCCATAGGGAAGGAGGAGGAGCAGGATCACTGAAACCATGATGTACGATGTCCCTGCCCGAATGACCCCGCGTCGCTGAAGCTCTGCCCAGAAATGGCCGGATAATTGCTTTTCTTGATCAACTTTAGGTACCGGAAGACCTACCCCTTGAATGGCATAGGTTCTTACTCCGTAGGCCACGTTTTTCAGCTTCACCTCACCTAAATACTTAGCTTGTATCTCGGTTTGTCCCTGGATGGCCTTTTCAATAGATTCCGATATGTAGATCCCCCCAGGATCGGCAATGGATTCCAGGCGAGAGGCCACATTTACGCCATCACCATAGGCATCGTTGTTTTCAATGGTAATGTCTCCCAGGTGAATACCGATGCGAATATCTCCATCAAAATCTGCCCGGGATGTTCGTTGTATTTCCAGGGCACAGTTGACCGCGTCTAGCGCGGAGCTGAACTGTGCCATGACCCCATCGCCCATTTCCTTAAGCCACTTGCCTTTGTGCTTTTCAACCAGCGGTTGCTGGATTGCTTTGCATTGTCGAACCAGGTTGAGTGTTTTCTCCTCATTTTTACCCATCATGGCTGTATACCCGACGATGTCGGTAAACATGATAGCTGCCAATTGTCTTGAAGAGGCCAAAATTATGAATCTGGAATTATGAATTATGAATCAATCTGTTCCCCAATTTATCATTCATAATTCATCAGTATCCTTCTCCATGATCTCTTCCAGCCTCTCCTCATTATTCCGGTAAAAATCGGCCTCGATCTCTTTGAATTCCAGCAGGTGCCGAATTTCATCCCAGAAAGGGTCATTCTTCAACACTTTTTTAGCTGAGCGATGGCTAGTGGTGATAATCATTAGTTCAATTTAGTCCAATTTTCTTTAACAATTCCTGAAACTCCTTTTCATCTTTGAGGATAGCATAGGGGGGAAAAACCTTGAGGAAAATCAAATCCCTATCCCGATTTTCATAGGCGGCATTCAGCCAATGCATGGCCATATCGGGATTATTCAGGCCGGTATGGATCAATGCAAATGCTATAGGGGGGACATAATGTTCATTGGTTCTTTGGTGGAGTGAATCAAGATATTTCAGAGCTACTTCGGTGTTTCCACGATACGCTGCTAAATATCCTTTGTGCACCCAATATCCCCATTTGTCAAAAATTTCTTGAGCTGTTTCTATTTTGCCTAAAAAAATATGGGCCCAAGCTCGGGAAATATGAGCATCCCGAAGCTGTGCATCAATTTTTAGGGCCAGGTCAGCTTGTTTTATGGCCTCCTCAAATTTATGGGCATCGAAAAATCGCCAGGCAGCATTGGTGCGAACCTGGACACTTTGTGGATCCATTTTAATACATTCATTTATTATTGCCAATGCTTCCTCATGTCTGTTCCTGGTAGCTAGTAATAAAGCATAGCTCAATTTTGAACCTATATGATCCGGATCTAACTGTATGGCGAGTTTATATTCCACTTCCGCTTCCCGCCAATTGTATTCAAACCAGTAAAGTATATCTCCCAGCAGGCTTCTTGCTGAGCCTGAATTACCATTGATTTCCAGCGCTTTGATTGCATTTATTTTTGCTTTTGGTATGGCATCCTGAGGTTTTAACCATCCGTAAGAAGTGCCAGCCTGCGCATAGCTATTACCCAACCCTGAATAACCGCCAAAGAAATTGGAATCTAACATGATGGCCTTCTCATAAAAACTTATAGCTTTCCTTAAATCATCAATACTATATCTGTGAAGATGATAAGTCCCCTTTAAATAGTTCTCATAGGCTTCCAGGTTTTCGGTAGGCCGCTGTGTAATAAGTTCTTTATCCCTGGGCAAGAGCTCTCCTTTTAAAGAGATACTAATCTTTGTGGCTACATCCGTTTGAATGTTAAATATATTGTCAATGGAGAGTTTTTGATCGTAGGTTTCAGCCCACAAATGATCATCGGATTGAACATTGATCAATTGTGCCACAATTCTGATTTGATCACCATGCTTTCGCACACTGCCTTCTAAAATGTGGTTAACTCCTAATTGTTCCCCTATCTCTGCAATGGATAATTGTGAATTCTGGAATCTATAGGAAGAAGTTCTGGAAGTGACTTTTAGATAGGAAATTTTAGCTAATTGTGCAGTGATATCTTCTGTAATACCATCACTGAAATATTGCTGATCCGGGTCATCACTTAAATTATTGAAGGGAAGTACTGCAATAGAGGCTTTATGAACATCTATTAGGTCAATTTGTGGAGTCTGGTTAAAATAAAAGATGCTGGCAATTATCAATAATGCTATTATAGTAACTATCAATCCTTTTCTAGGAAAAATACCATCAGGTTTCAATTCCAATTTTCCTGTAATTGATTTCGGGTCCGGAACCTTCAATCCCACATTGGAGATGGCATAAACAGCTACAGGATCTTTTACGTTCTTTAACTGAAAATTTCCTAAAGATTGGGTGCTGAGATCCCTCTGGTTTTTAATTTCGTCGTATACTTTTCCAGAAATAAATACAGAACCCGATTCAGCCAGGGATTCAATTCGTGAAGCCAGATTTACACTATCCCCAAATATTTTATCTCCATCCAAAGTAATTTCACCGGTATGTATACCAATGCGAAGTGGTACGGAAGGATGCGAATGATTTCTAAAATTTGTTTGTATGGCAATTGCACAAT
>JAPUIM010000435.1 GCA_027297025.1 Bacteroidota bacterium
TGTAGTAGCCAGATACGATGGGACAGATTGGACCGATGAGACCCAGGCCGGTGGCATAATGTTTACGGATGCGGGATTTGTGATTTCACAGACAGTGACGTCCTTTAGTCCCTTTACTTTTGGTTCCCGGTTTGGATTAAACCCGCTACCTATAGAGCTATTGGATTTCCAGGCGACTTTGCATGAAAATTGGGTAGAACTGATCTGGGCTACGGCATCAGAAAAAAACAACGATTTTTTCACCCTGGAAAGGTCTCAGGATGGATTAACTTTTGAAGAATTATTGGAAATGGATGGAGTGGGTGACAGTGAAGAAGTGGTCAATTACCAGGCCTCTGATGAAGTTCCTTTGCCCGGCTTGTCCTTTTACCGGTTAAAACAAACCGATTTTGATGGCACCTTTACTTACTCACACTTGGTTTCTGTGAACAACCTCAACAACTTCGGACCAGATGAAATTAATATTTATCCTCAACCCAGTTTAGGATCTAATTTCACCATCAATATGGCCGGCAACATTAATCAAAATATTCAGCTGGATATTTATGATATCAATGGGAATAAAAGATTCAGCCGTAGCTATTCGGATGTTGATCCCAAAATTCTGGAAGGCAACCAATTGAATTTAGAATCGGGGATGTATATTGTCCGCGCCCAAGGCATCAATTTTGTTATTTCCAGAAAACTCCTCATTTACTAAAAGCGAAATCTCACTTGGGCTTTTATTTCTGACAGCTCATCTCCATCGATCTCTTCCAATCCCGAACCAATAGTGTCGCGGTCCATAAAATTAGTTTGTGAGTACCTGACCCAAAAAGTTATAGTTGAATTGGGTGAGAACTGGGCAATCGCATAACTCCTTAGACCTACTCCATTATAGGCAGGGAAGGAAAAAGCAAATAAAACGTCCTTTTCATAGACATACTGACGGTTTTCAAAATCTTCGGTATCAAAAAGAGCAATTCGTCCTCCAATTTTAAATTTGTATAACTCTATATTGAGATCTTGAATGATAGCGAAACCCTTGGTGAACTCCTCAGCCAATGAATAGGTGCTAAATTGCACCCTGGATTTCATTTTGATCTGAGGATGCACCTTATAGTCAACATTGACCAGATAGTTTCGTTTTATTCCCAACTCCAGAATATTGAAGTTATTCTCCGGATCCACACTATTGGTTTCTTTTCCTTCCTGGCGGAACTGGGCATACAAAATTATTTCCCTGGTGGGTTTGTAGCTGGCCCGGGTGAGGTACTCGTAACCCTGGGATGGACCATCCGCCCGAAATCTAAGCCACTTGAATCTAAATCTGTCATAATAAGCAGTGATAAAAAATTCAGGGATGGGAGTGAATTTCATTCCCCAATAGATCCCTTGCTCATTGATGTTTCTGCTCCCTTCGCCAAATCCCGCTCCAAACAAGGAGTGAAAATTCCGGTCGTAATTGCGGATATGCATGGCCATTTCTACTGAGGGAAACAGACTGGCAATAAACCCGGAAACAGCTCCCAGGCCTCCGCTTTTAGAGCGGGCGGCTTCTCCAAAAAAATTAAAATTCTCCCAATTGAAATTATAATGCATTCCCAGGTTATAGTTTTGGGTCCCGCTGAATTCAAATTGGTTGTAAATGGCAGGGCGGCGGATAATAGGCAGTTCAAAATTGGAGTGTGTAAAAGTTAATCCCACCTGAAAATTCCCAGTTCTGCTTTTGAAGGTCACATCACTACCCCAGAACCTGTGCCCAATCAAATTCTTAGCGGCCAATTCTCTCGGTGTCCGGTGAAGTCCGGTGTTTTGCAAGGAGGAAATAAATTCCTCAAAAGCTGATAAAGTATCCACTTGTACAGTGGCATCCAGATCCTTATTCGAATAAAAAAGAGTAGTTTCCCACTGGTTGAAAGCTAAGGTAGTGCCTATACCCCGGAAGAAGCCCGATTCCAATACCGATGTGTAGGGTCGTAATCCCAGATTACTTCTTCGGATGGTGGTTATGGTTTCCGAGCCTTTACCCACATTAAAACCGGCACCCAACAACAGACCCTGACCAATTTGTACTTGGTAATCGCCCAGTGCGAGTTTTTTGAAAATTCCTTTATTTTCCAGCATAAAATGAAAAGAATAATAATCGGCCAAGTACCTGCTGGTTTGGTTGTCCCAAATTACTTGCTCACCTGCATCTTTTTCCAAAGTGAACCCTAAGCTAAAATCTCTGGGGTGGCTTACTCTAAACCTGGTATATACCTTATCCGGTGAGCCTAGGTACCGGGGAGAAAGAGTAGAAATTGTGTCTCCAAGGTCCGGGCCAATGCTTATGGTGGTGTCAGGATCAGTAAAACCTTTTCTCTCTTCCAACAAGCGTTGATAGCGTATCACCAGGTAGTTATTTTCCTCTTGCCGAATTCTTTTCCACAATGAACGGCTATCCTGAAAAAGAGGTACTTCCTGTACGGTTACAAAAGGAATTAATTTATATATAATGGGGAGGTTAAATGATGGAATAGCCTGTAATTCGTAAATGGACAGCAACTTCCCATTCTGATTGATGTAGGCAAAAAAATTACTGATCTGATGCTGCGAAAGAATATACAAGGAACTGAGATCTTCCCTGGTAGCATCATTGAGGTTGATTGGATTCTGGTATAATAGGAGCAATGATTCATACAGAT
>JAPUIM010000436.1 GCA_027297025.1 Bacteroidota bacterium
TTCACCAAAGAGACAAAGCACTTTACCCAGGTCATGTAAAAAACCGGTTAAAACAAACCAGTCGGGGTTGTCATCCTTACGAATAGCTTCCGAGGTTTGTAGTAAATGCTGGGTCTGATCAAGATCGTTATCAGGGTCAGAATCATCCACCAATGTATTGAGGTATTCAACTGCCTCCCAAAGTGACATTTCCTTGCGATCCAGTGAAAGAAACTCTTTCTCCTTAGCCAATACGAAGTCATAGGTTTGACTTATATGATTTGATCTATAGAATTCTTTGACCGTATCACTCGACGGAGACTGGTAATTCCGGAAGGATTGTTTTTGTTTTGTTCCATCTTCCGGATAACGTTGCTTGAGATCATTCTCCCAAAGCTTTTCCATATCGTGCAAGGACAATTTTTCGTGCATCTTGGTAGGAATAAATTATCAATTAAAATATCTTAAAATAAGATACAAGTTAGAACCTGCTTGCGATGTATACAAACAAGGTTATCAAAGGAGTGAAATGAACTCTCCACAAACCTAGATCATTTCCCCTCGAGGACGATCTGGCTACCGGTGGCACCGGATCTTAATCTTTCCAGATGAAAAGCCACTAGTGCATCATCGACATAGGAGTTTTGCAGCTCGGCAAAGGCGTTCAAAGCTCCTTCGTCGTTTTTTTCCAGCAATCGGAATGCCGCTCGATAGTCATTTATCCTATCCGAATTGGCCTCATCCGGGTCAATAGGTTCAAAGGCCTCAACCGCCTGGGTTTTTCCTTGAAGTAGCAGTGACCCGATCGGCCTAAAGGGGATATCAGGACATTTTTCTACGGTAGACCGGCTAACGCAAATCCGTGTGCCCAAATATTTATTGGCCCCTTCCAATCTTGATGTGGTGTTAACGGCATCCCCGATCGCGCTATAGTTGAATTGGGACATGCTGCCAACATTACCAATGATAACGGTACCGGTATTCACCCCGATGCGGGTTTGGCCCAGCGCAATCCCCTCCTGTTGTTTTGTTTTGGAGAAAATTTCGGTAAAACGGTCCATCTCGAGTGCACACTCCACTCCTCTTTGGGCATGATCTTTCTGATAGACCGGGGCAGAGAACAGTACGGCAATGCCATCGCCAACGATCTTGTCAATGGTACCTTCATATCGAAAGACAATTTTGGTCATTTCTTCGATGTATTCGTTCAATAAGGAAACAATGGTTGCGGGGTCAGATTCTTCCACCAATGGAGTAAATCCGGCCAGATCGGTGAACACGAATGTGCATTCCCTGCGTTCACCGCCTAATTTCAACTCTTCAGGATGCCTTAATAAATGTTCCACCAGATTAGGAGAGACATATGCGGAAAATGCCTCCTTTATCCAGCGATGTTTTTTCTCCAACAGCCTCAATACCAGATTTTTTTCTCCCACAAAATAATACACCAACAAGAAAACAACCACGGACATGCCGCTTATGTTCATCACAAAAAAACCGATAATGGCCTTCTCCGAAAGATTATTTGATGCCGGAAAGTACCTTTCAAAATATACACCGGCGAGCACCAATCCCAGGTATGCCGCAAACCAATACAATGCTTTAGTCCTTTCCATGAAGACCAAAGCGCCCAACGGGGATGCAAACGACCATACCACCACGGCACTGGAATTCACATAACCCCCCAAAGCCAACATCAATAAGAATGGCAATAACAAAATAAAACTTAACTGGCTAAAACGAAAGATCCGGTAACTTTTCACCTGGCTGAAAATAGCCAGGCTCACCAGTGAAGCCACCCCATAGGACAGTGGAATGGAGGCAGCTAAGGGTTCATTAAAATAAAGGTAAATTCCTCCCCAGAGAAAGCCCATAGGGCCCATGGTGCCGGCAGTGGCCACTAAAAGGGTCTTCTGCATCTTAACCTCTTCATTATCGTCCGGGTGGTAACCGATCGCGCCAATTCGCGAAAGCATATGGGAAATTGCAGATTTCAAAACGAATTATTAATTTTTGGTTAAGAATAGAAAAATACAAATTAATGAGAATTTTTACCAGTCCGCTAAGGGTAAGGATTTCGCAAAAGAGAAATAGTTAAATCACTAGCGCTCGTAATACCTTCGGTAGCTAGAAAAAACGGGATAATGAAGAATTTAAGAAGAACAAGCATTGCAGGAGTGATTATTGCTACAATTTCTCTTTACTGGATAGTTCCTGAGAACCCCATGCTCCATCTGGATGATCCCAGTCACTGGGGTATAATAGGGTATCTATCAGTACTTCTGGTAATATCTTCAGCAAAATTAGCCGGTCAGAACCGGGGAGCCCTAGAACGAAATTTACTAACGGGCTTCTTGATGGCTATGCCCCTGATTTATATAGCCAATTGGATTAGGTATGACCAACAATCCTATTGGTTTTGGGTAGAGTTAATGGGTGTTATCATTTACTGGGCCATTGCTTTTTTATCAAAAAGAGTTTCATTGCTGTTCCTGGCTTTTGGCATTGGCGCACACGCGATTTGGGATATATGGCATTTTAACCAGGGTTTATATGTGCCCAACTGGTATGTTATAGGGTGCACAGTGATAGATGTTGCAGCCGGTTTCTACGCTCTTGTGCAAATCAAATATTGGGATTTAGCTTTCAAAAGCGGGGGGATTCGGCATGTTGATTGATGTCTAACTCCTATGAATCTTGAATGACCCAGGTCCTGGTTCGGGCTTTGTTATTTTTAACATCTCCTGTCAAAGACTGAAAGACCATGGATTTATGTGAAATATAATCAGTAAATTGATAAGCACCCAAAATGCCTGGAAAATATACCGATCAGTTCTATTCCGATCTACCGCTAAATGAGGTTTCCGTAAACAAGTTAGTGGCAGACAGTCAATTGTTTTTCCCTGTCCCCGATGATTGGCATGTGGTAATTACAGATATTAAAAAATCTACCCAGGCGGTAAAGGATGGATTACACCAGGTAGTTAACCTTGTAGCAACCGGTAGTGTAATCGCAGGGCTCAATATCGCACGAAAGGCCCAAATTACCGTACCATTTTTCTTCGGTGGCGACGGGGCCACATTGTTGGTACCGGCATCAATGGTGGACCAGTTAATGCTGGGGTTAAATGAACATCGGGAAAACACTTCCAAAAACTTTGGACTTGAACTTAGGGTGGGGCACATGCCGGTGGCTGAAATCTACCAAAAAAAACATAAGCTGAATATTTCAAAAGTAAAAATAGGCGAAGTATTCTCCATCCCCATCATACTGGGAAATGGATTGCAATACGCCGAACAGGTAATTAAGGGAGAGGATTTTGTTGCCTATGTGCCCCAAGTCAAAAGTGCCC
>JAPUIM010000437.1 GCA_027297025.1 Bacteroidota bacterium
TATGGAGTGAAAGTATTACGTCCTAAAAGGTTACCCGCCTACAATCAAATATACTCACGCGATATTGGATTTGTTATCGATGATCTATTCATAAGGTCACACATGTTGGCACCCCGTGAACATGAAATTGAGGGAATAGAAAACATCATGGATCAAATGGATCCTGCTAAAGTAGTGGAAACTACCATGCAAGCCAGAGTAGAAGGAGGTGATATAATGCCCTGGGATGGGATGTTATTCATCGGCTATTCTAAAAAACACGATTTTGATAAATACATAGTTAGTCGCACCAATGAGGCTGGTGTTGAATTTTTAGCTGACTTGTTCCCGAACAAAACAGTAAAATCTTTTGAGTTGGTAAAATCCGATATTGATCCCCTGGAAAACGCACTGCACTTGGATTGCTGTTTCCAACCCATTGGAAAGGATCAAGCCATCATCTATCGTGGAGGTTTTAAAAGTCCGGAGGACTATCATTTTTTGAAGGAATATTTTGGTGAATCAAATGTGATCGATATCACCCAGGAAGAAATGTACAACATGAATTCTAATATTTTTTCCATTAATCCCACCACCATAGTTTCAGAAAAAAAATTCATCAGGTTAAATACAGAACTACGGGAAAGAGGATTTGTGGTGGAGGAAATAGATTTTTCGGAAGCAGCCAAAATGGAAGGTTTACTTAGATGTTCCACTTTACCACTCCACCGGGAGTAAACCTATGTGCATGAGAAAACAGGTTACTTCCTCTATCTTGATGATCCGGCCGGCGAGTTTTAAGTTTAATGAACAAACGGCTTCCAACAATTACTACCAAAAAGTATTAGATGGTTTATCAAGGGACAACATCCAATCCATGGCTTTGGAAGAATTCGATCTTATGGTGGGTAAGCTTAGGGCCGTGGGAGTGGAGGTGATAGTAATCGAAGACGACAATGCAGAGGAAAAACCTGATGCTATTTTTCCCAACAATTGGATATCATTTCACATGGATGGGAAAGTTGGCATTTACCCCATGTACGCTGTGAATCGTAGATTGGAGCGCAGAAAGGACATAATACAGATATTAAAAGAAACCTATCATTTCCATATAGAGGAGATTTTGAATTTTACTGGATATGAAAAAGAAAACAAATTCTTGGAAAGTACCGGAAGTATGGTATTGGACCGGGTGAATCAGGTGGCTTATGCAGCTTTATCTAATCGGACCAATGAAGAGGCCTTAGTGGATTTTTGCGAGAAATTTGGCTACCTGCCCTTAAGTTTCAATGCCTTTCAAACAGTAGGTGGCGAACGCCGACATATTTATCATACCAATGTGATGATGTGTGTGGGCGAACAATTTGTAGTAATTTGTGCTGATGCCATCGACGATATTAAAGAACGCAATAAGGTCATCGATTCATTGACCCAATCAGGCCATAAATTTATTTATCTCTCAGAAGATCAAAACCAACGATTTGCAGGCAACATGTTACAAGTACAAAATCGTGAGAAGAAAAATTTTCTGGTAATGTCCGATTCCGCATTTTCCTCATTGAACTCCCAGCAAAAAGATACTATTAATAAATACTGTCAGATTATTCATACCAATTTGGACGTAATTGAAGCTTGCGGAGGTGGAAGTGCCAGGTGTATGATGGCCGAGATATTTTTACCTGAAAAAGGCACCCCTGCTGCTATTTAAATCCCTGTCATGTTTTTAGAAAAGAAATTACAGCAAGTTCTTTCCCAAAGTTTAAAGGAATTATTTGATTCGGAAGTGGATGAAGAATCCATAAAATTGCAACCAACCCGCAAGGAATTTGAAGGTACCCATACCTTTGTCACATTTCCTTATTTGAAGTTCTCAGGGAAAAGTCCTGAACAAACCGGGCAATTGATAGGTGAGTATCTGAAAGACCGCACCGGCCTGATTGAGAATTACAATGTAGTAAAAGGATTTTTAAACCTGCAAATCTCCCAGAAAACCTGGCTGGAGTTATTTCAATTCATCTATGAAAGTGAAGATTATGGATTTTCTCCTCCCAACGGAGAAGAGGTTATGGTGGAATATTCATCACCCAATACCAACAAACCACTTCATTTAGGGCATCTCCGCAATAATTTTCTAGGTTATTCCGTATCCAGGATATTGGAAGCCAACGGGTGTAAAGTACACAAAGTACAGATCATTAATGATCGTGGAATTCATATATCCAAATCCATGGTGGCATGGCAAAAATTTGGCAAGGGAGAAACACCTGATAGTACAGGGATAAAAGGTGATAAGTTGGTAGGAAAATATTATGTAAAATTCGATAAACAACACAAACAGGAGGTAGCAACGCTTACCGATAAAGGTGTGTCGCTGGAAAAAGCACAGCGTGAAGCCCCCATCATGCTGGATGCCCAGGAGATGTTGCGTAAATGGGAAGAAAAAGACCAGCAGGTTTATCAACTTTGGAAGACCATGAACAGTTGGGTTTACCACGGTTTTAATAAAACATATGTTCAAATGGGTGTTGTTTTTGATAAGCTGTATTATGAATCTGACACCTATTTATTGGGTAAGGAAGAGGTATTGAAAGGTTTGAAAAAGGAAACGTTCTTTAAAAAAGAAGATGGATCGGTGTGGGTAGACCTTACCGATAAAGGATTGGATAGAAAAATACTGTTGAGATCAGATGGAACCAGCGTATATATGACCCAGGATATTGGTACTGCTATTCTTCGGTTTAAAGACTTCCCAAAAATTAAAAATCTCATCTATACAGTAGGTAATGAACAGGAATATCATTTCAAAGTGCTCTTTTTGATTTTACAAAAATTGGGGTTTAGTTGGGCTCAGGAATGTTACCATTTGTCCTATGGTATGGTGGATCTGCCATCCGGAAAAATGAAATCCAGGGAAGGGACAGTGGTTGATGCCGATGATTTGATGAAAGAGATGATCGATACGGCTGAGGAGCATACCAAAGAATTGGGGAAAATCGAAACATTAACGGAGGGTCAAGCCAAGGATCTGTATGTAATCCTGGGATTAGGGGCCTTAAAATTTTTTTTACTGAAAGTAGATGCCAAGAAAAGGATGCTGTTTGATCCCCAGGCTTCTATTGATTTTCATGGTGACACCGGGCCATTTGTTCAATATACTTTTGCCAGGATCTCCGCATTATTACGCCGTGCAGAAGAGATGGAAGTGAATAGTAATACCTTAACTTTTAATGTGATTTTGCATCCGACTGAAGTGGAGGTATTATCATTATTGAATGAATTTCCCAACAAAGTAAAATTGGCTGCTGAAGAATATAATCCCTCTATAATCGCCCAATACGTATATGATTTGGCCAAAAGTTACAATCGATTTTATGCTGAAGTTCCGGTATTGAGTCAATCCGATCATGATATGCTAAATTTCAAGATCACATTTTCCAGGGTGGTGGCCCAAACAATATCCAAAGCCATGGGTTTATTGGGAATAAAAGTGCCTAAACAGATGTGATGGTTTGCCTGGGTATGGTTAAATTTAAGGTGCTATTCAAACTTAAACCTAAGTGTTGGTAAGTTCATTTAACATAAAAGCTTGGTTGACGGCTGTTCGCCTGAGGACGTTGCCGTTAGCCCTTTCCAGTATTGGTATGGGAGGTTTTTTAGCCTATTCCGTGGATATCTTCAATCTCAAAATACTGGCACTGTGTGCCTTAACCACTGTTTTATTACAAATACTTTCTAATCTTGCCAATGACTATGGTGATAGTCAGCATGGTGCCGACCTTGCTGGAAGGGAAGGTCCGGTCCGGACCGTGCAATCTGGTGTAATATCGGCCTCCACCATGAAAAAGGCCATCATCATATTTATATCCCTTTCTTTTCTAAGTGGAGTCTGGCTATTGTTGGTTGCATTCGGGAGGAACTACCTACTTATTGGAATATTTCTGTTAATGGGTGGTTTTGCTATTTGGGCCTCCGTTAATTATACCTCTGGAAGCAGGCCCTATGGATATACAGGTTTTGGAGACCTTTCAGTATTAATATTTTTTGGTATAGTTGGAGTAATGGGCACCTTTTTTTTACATACTGGCCTGTTGCAATGGCAGTACCTTTTACCCTCCTTAAGTTGCGGATTATTTGCTACAGCAGTTTTGAATATTAACAATATCAGGGACATTCATTCCGACAAGTTAGCAGGAAAACTTTCTGTTCCGGTAAGGATAGGGCGAAAGAAAGCGGTGATCTATCATTGGACCCTGTTGAGTTTGGGTATTATGTCAGCTGTCATTTTCACCCTGATTAACTATCAATCGTTGTATCAATTTTTTTTCTTGCTCACCATCCCCTTGATCATGGTTAACGGTTTGGCTATTTCACGAAAAACCCAGGCTATGGATCTCGATCCCTACCTAAAACAAATGGTATTGAGTACTTTACTATTTGTAATCACCTTTGGCCTGGGTTTGATTTTATCATAGGTTGATTTGATGAAAGTCATTTATGGTGATGATTTTGATCATTAGGTTTACTAGAAAATTTCTTTTACTTTGAAATAACGGAATATTTAAGTTTGAATCATCATGAAAAAAATACTTGTTCCTACTGATTTTTCAGACCAGGCCACCAATGCATTGAACTTTGGGGCTGAACTGGCTAAAATGAGTGGAGCTGAATTAATACTGTTGCATGTGATTGAGCATCCGGCGGGCTCATCGTTTTCTGCTTCCGGGGAGGTACATGCAGCTGATCCAACGGAGCATGTATTCATATTGAAGTTAATTGAAAAAATCGAAAAAGACTTTGATAGCATTAAATCGCAATCGGTGTTTGACCAGATAAAAGTGAGCTCCTTGATAAATGTTGGTTCCCCTTTTAATACCGTATCTGATTTGATCAATACTGATGACATTGATTTAATTGTAATGGGTACCAAAGGGGCTACCGGTCTTCAGGAAGTACTGGTAGGTTCCAATGCCGAAAAAGTGGTTCGTCATGCCGGCTGTGCGGTGATCACCTTGAAGAATGAAGCCCAGACAGGAGCTATCAAAAATATCGCTTTTGCCACCAATTTGAGTGACGGACAAGAAAGCATGATTTATAACTTAATGGAATTACAAAAAATCCTGGGTGCTACTATTCATTTGGTGAAAATTAATACTCCCAATAATTTTCAAAGGGATAAACATACCAGGGCTCAGATGCAGGGATTTGTGAAAAAATACAATTTAGAAAATTATACTTTGAATATATACAATGATGCCGAAGAGGAAGATGGCATTATTTGCTTTGCAGAGGAAAAAAAGGTTGATATGATTGCCATGGCCACTCATGGCAGAACCGGTATCATGCATCTTTTGGCGGGATCCATTGCCGAAGATATTGTAAACCATTCCAAAAGACCAGTCTGGACTTTCAAGACTGGCTAATAAATTTATCTAAAACTCGAGGAAGGTGAACTTCAATCTCATTGATTCAATTAGGTAAATGGTAGCCAAAAAGAGTAAAAAATTCAGAACCGGGATAGTTTATTCTACAGATCCCGATTTCAAATATGAATTTGATCGAACTACGCAATCAGAAACACTTACTACAGCACAACAGGATCTAAGGATTTGTTTGGACAAAAAAATGCGAGGGGGAAAGAAGGTAACCCTTATCACAGGTTTTAGAGGAAGTACTGAAGATTTGAAGTCATTGGAAAAATTGCTGAAAAGCCGGTGTGGAGTAGGAGGAACCTCCAAGCAAAATGAAATTTTAATACAGGGAGATTGGAGAGACAGGATAAATTCAATTCTTAAAGAACTGGGTTATAAGTCTAAAATTGCAGGTAGGTAAGGAAATTAGTACTGTTCTGTTTGATCTCTTTGGTACGTATTATAATTATTATAATCACATTAGTAAATCCTAACCGCTAATACTATTTTTGTGCCATGACAGAGCAGATCTTGATTCTTGATTTTGGCTCCCAATATACACAACTGATTGCCCGGAGAGTAAGGGAACTTAATGTGTATTGCGAAATCCATCCCTTTAATCACTTTCCTGAAAACGGTAATGTAAAAGGCGTTATCCTTTCCGGTAGTCCCTGCTCTATCAGCGAGACAAATGCTCCCCATGTCGATTTAAGCATTTTTCGTAGTAAGGTGCCTATTTTAGGTATTTGTTATGGTGCTCAACTCATTGCTGAAAAAAACGGGGGATCAGTGGAGCCTTCTACCTCAAGAGAATACGGCCGGGCCCGTCTTAATAGGGTCGACACCCACAGTGAATTAATGAAGGAGATGTCAGTCGATTCCCAGGTTTGGATGTCGCACGGAGATACTGTATCCAATATTCCTTCAAATTTCGAGGTGATTGCAAGTACTGCCGATGTTGATATAGCTGCATTTAAAATAAAAGAAGAGGATACCTATGGTCTACAATTTCATCCGGAGGTCACCCATTCTAAAGAGGGGAAGATTATATTAAGAAATTTTGTGGTTCACATTTGCGGCTGTGACCAAGATTGGACCTCAGAGATTTTTGTGGAAACTACTGTAGATTCATTAAAACAAAGGTTGGGAGATGATCAAGTGGTTATGGGTCTTTCCGGAGGAGTGGACTCATCGGTGGCAGCCACACTTATAAATAAAGCCATTGGTCAAAACCTGCACGGTATTTTCGTAGATAATGGATTGCTTAGAAAAGACGAATATCATCAGGTATTGGAATCCTATCAGGGCATGGGGTTAAATGTTGAAGGGGTTGACGCCAAAGATAAATTTTACAAAGCGTTGAAGGGTTTGCAAGAACCGGAGGCCAAAAGAAAAGCGATTGGAAGAGTATTCATTGAAGTATTTAATCAGGAAGCTTCCCGGATTGGAGGTATAAAATGGTTGGGACAGGGCACGATTTATCCGGATGTAATTGAATCGGTGTCGGTAAAAGGCCCTTCGGCCACTATAAAATCACATCATAACGTAGGTGGTTTACCGGAACAGATGAAATTAAAAGTAGTGGAGCCATTGAATACACTTTTTAAGGATGAAGTGAGGTTGGTGGGTAAAACATTAGGCATTGATCCATTGATTATAGACCGGCACCCTTTTCCAGGGCCGGGTTTAGGCATTCGCATATTGGGCGAGATAACACAGGAGAAAATCAAAACCCTTCAAGATGTGGATGATATTTTCATCAAAGGATTGAAAAGCAAGGGCTTGTATGACCAGGTGTGGCAAGCGGCAGCTATTCTTTTGCCCATTCAGTCAGTAGGGGTTATGGGCGATGAACGAACATATGAAAACGTAGTCAGTTTGCGGGCAGTAAACAGCGTAGATGGCATGACCGCCGATTGGAGCCGTTTGCCCTATGATTTCCTTGGTGATATTTCCAGTGAAATAATTAACAAGGTGAAAGGAGTAAATAGGGTGGTGTACGATATAAGCTCCAAACCACCAGCTACTATAGAATGGGAGTAACATTATTTTTTATAATGTAATGAACAAACAGTTTTTTCTGTATTTTTTAATATTTATAGTTCGAGGCACTTTATTGGCCCAGGATACATTTGAGCGTGATTATACTAATGGTAAGGACCTATTCAATTTGGGAAAATATGAGCTTTCGATGGAAGCATTTCGATCATTGACTAGAAAGCAAGAAGGAAATAAATACGCTGAACATGCCTCATTTTATTATGCTATGGCTGCTTATAAAGCCAATCTTCCTTCCTTAGCCAAAAGCATGTTTTTGCAGATACAAGATAGATTTCCTCATTGGCCCAAAATAGATGAAGTAAACTTTTGGCTGGGAAAACTTTCTTTTGAAGAGGGTGAATCCATCAATGGGATGGAATATCTCAGCATGATTAATCTTACATCAATAAAAAAGGACGCTAAACTTCTAAAAAAGATAATCCTGGATAGTCTTCAAGACCTGGGTACTCTTTCCCAGTTATACATGAAATATCCCCAAGACGATTTAATTGCGGCAACTTATGCAATGGAGGTAAGGAATGCACCGGTTACTCCCGAAAACAGGGCCCTATTAAGGGAATTGATACAAAAACATAATTTGGATAAATCTTCACTGGACATTGTTGATGCTGAAACCTCCTTGAAAAAAGAAAGTTACAATGTGGCTATCCTGTTTCCTTTTAAATTGGATGATATAAGTATTCGCAGGCTAGCCCGGAGCAACTTCGTGACCGATTTATATCAGGGAATTTTACTGGCTCAGGAGCAATTGAAAAATTTGGAGATTTCATTAAAAATTTACGCTTATGATACAAAAAGGGACAGTGCAGCCACCGCGGAAATTTTACAGATGGAGGAACTGAAAACCATGGATTTGATCGTTGGTCCTCTCTACCCTATGTCTAGCAAATTAGTATCCGAGTGGTCTGAAGAGAACAAAATAAACATGATCAACCCTATTTCCGATAATGCCCAGGTGATCGGTAATAATCCCTATTCATTTTTGTATAAATCAAGCAACATCACCAAGGCTTTAGCAGCAGCTAATTTGGCAAGACATGCCTTTGCTAATAAAAACGTAGTCATTATTTACAGCAGTTCTCCTAAAGACTCCGTCACCGCATACACCTATAAGCGAGCTATTGAGAAAGATTCCTTTAAAGTGGTTTGGATGCACCGGTCCCTTCCCAAAGAATCAAAAGTGATTCCCAAGGTGTTGGCGGAAACCATCGAAGATTCAGATACCCTAATCATTAAATGCGACAGCATTGGACATATTTTTGTAGCCTCGGAGAGGGAATTAATAGCCGCCAATACCATCACCGCAGTTGAATCCAGGGGCGATAAAATTCCCATTATTGGGCATTCCAGTTGGATAGATTTCAGATTCATTGAATATGAGCAGTTGGATAGATTGGATGTGCTTATGGTGGCACCAAATTATATAAATAGATCAAGAGATGAGTTTATAGAATTCAAACAAACGTACATCAATCAATACCACCGGGTGCCTACCAAATATCTATATTGGGGTTATGATATGCTGATGTTTGCGGGGCGAATGATGAACCAATACGGCATCTATTTCCAACATGCTTTTCCGGATATGGAGGTGCATCAGGGAGAGTTATCTTTGGGCTTTCAGTACAATTATTCTAATGACAACCAGCATTTGGAAATAATCAGATTTGAAGGATCAGATCTCACTTATGTTGACCCCACCCTTATAATTGAAAGCTTTCCTTGTCCCGAGGAAATTGAAGAAGAGGAAACTGAGCTATTGGATGGAAAAAAGTAGAAGTCTTCAATGGTTCCATACCGCCAACAAACTTATTCCGGGTGGGGTAAATTCTCCGGTAAGGGCCTTTAAAGCTGTGGGTGGCCAACCTCTATTTATAAATAAGGCGGAGGGGCCTTATTTATACGATGAAGATGGTAATCAGTTTATTGAATTGATCAATTCATGGGGGCCTATGATCCTGGGTCATAAAAATGAAATTATTGAGAAAGCAGTGGCAGAGGCCATTCCCAAGTCGCTATCTTATGGTGCGCCTACAGCCCTTGAAGTAAAAATGGCCCAGTTGATAGTAGAGATGGTTCCATCAGTAGAAATGGTAAGAATGGTTAACTCTGGAACTGAAGCTACCATGTCGGCTATCAGGGTGGCACGGGGTTTTAGCGGAAAAGATAAGATAATCAAGTTTGAAGGGTGTTATCATGGCCATGGGGATTCTTTTTTAATAGCGGCGGGTAGTGGAGCCATCACCATGGGCCAGCCCGACAGCCCGGGTGTCACTAAAGGTACGGCCCAGGATACTCTATCGGTTCCATTCAATAATCTAGAAAAGGTTGAAGATGTGTTATTGGAAAATAAGAATGAAGTTGCTGCTATTATATTGGAACCAGTAGTTGGCAACATGGGTTGTGTTTTACCACAAGAAGGTTTTTTGTCAGGTTTGAGAAAGATTTGTGACCAACAGGGAATTATTTTGATTTTCGATGAAGTCATGACTGGTTTTCGCATTGCTCCCGGAGGGGCGCAAGAGTTATTCGGTGTATATCCTGATCTTACCACTATGGGTAAAATCATTGGTGGTGGAATGCCGGTGGGAGCTTACGGGGGACGGAAAGACCTCATGGAAAGTGTTTCACCGGTGGGGCCAATATATCAGGCAGGAACATTGTCAGGTAATCCAATAGCCATGGCCGCGGGAATAGCAATGTTAACCTACTTAAGAGAGACTCCGGGAATATATAAAGATTTGGAGAAGAATACGGCCAAGATCGTGGCTGGAATAAAGGAAAACCTCCGGAAACTTAACCTTACTTACACCATCAATTACTTAGGATCAATGTTTAGTTTGTTTTTTACCACCAATAAGGTAATAGATTTTGAAAGTGCTAAAACCTGCGATATACAGCTTTTTGGCAGGTATTTCAATTCAATGTTAGAAAAGGGAATTTATCTGGCTCCTTCCCAATTTGAATCACTTTTTATATCCACCGCTATTGAGCCACAACACATCCAACATATCGTTGAATCCAACTATCAGGCACTAAAAGAAGTTCATAATTGACATATTACTCAGGCTTGTAACATTTTTACCGTTCTTAATAATTTTTTATATTGCCTTATGGCTAATTTTAGTGTGTG
>JAPUIM010000438.1 GCA_027297025.1 Bacteroidota bacterium
CCCCGGCAAATACCCAATACCGGTTTATGATGTTTGATGGCGTAATCGAGTATTCTCAATTCGTATGCATCACGGTATCGATCGCCGTGCCACTTTTCCCCATGCAATGGTGACTCACCGTAACTTTCGGGTGCAATGTCAGCCCCCCCCTGGAATACAAAACCATCCATTTCTGAAATAAAATCTACCAAAACATCCTCATCCACATCAGGTATCAACACCGGAAACACTTGTTTTTTAGTAAGATATTTGGCCATGTCATTTTCCATATAACACAAAGTCTTTTTAGAAAATACCTCTCGATCAGGATCAGGATAAAGAAAACATGAAGAGACACCTATTTTGATCATTATAATGCTTCCGAATAAAGGTCTATAAAATCCTGTTTGGCAGCGGGTCGATGGTTGTCGGGAAGACAGAAATCTTTGACGGCAAGTTCCGATAAAGGCTCTATATGTTCTTGGGTCACTCCTTGACTTCCCAGATGTGTTGGTAAATTCACTCTTTCATTCAACTCAAATAAGGCATTCACTACAGCTTCCCCATCTTCTTTGGGTAAATTCATAGTTTTTGCAAGCACTTTAAACCGGTCTTCACGACCAGGTATATTATACCTCAATCCATGGGGTAAATTAATGGCATTGGCCAAACCATGATGCATATCCAAAAGTGTTGACAATGGATGTGACATGGAATGAACAATTCCCAGTCCTTTTTGAAATGCCACCGCCCCCATCAAAGAAGCGATTAACATGTTGGCCCGGGATTCCTGATCAGAATTATTTACAGCTTTTTCCAGGGAGGCATAAATAAGACTCACCCCTTCCAATGCGATGCCATCACATATTGGATGAAATCCTTTGGACAGATAGGCCTCAAGGTTATGGGTTAAGGCATCCATACCGGTTGCCGCGGTAATAGGAGCAGGTAAATCATAGGTGAGTTGTGGGTCCACAAACACCATCCTAGCCAACAATTTGGGATGAAAAAGTATCCGTTTTCTTTTAGATTCATCCTCTGAAATAACTGCGGCTCTTCCTACTTCGCTTCCAGTACCGGCAGTAGTAGGAATGGTTATAAAGTGGGGTACTGGCTCTGTAATGAGTTCAGATCCCCCAATCTGGTCATCATACTCAAAAAGGTCAGCGTGATGGTTTATGCTCAATACTATGGCCCTGGCCACATCCATGGCCGCCCCACCTCCAATTCCAATTACACATTCTGATTTATATTCAAAATATGCTTCATTACCTTTTAACACGTGTGATTTGAGGGGGTTTTTATGAATGTCACTGAAGATGTTGGTCCGGAGTCCATGTTGATTTAGTCCATCTACCAAAGCCTTTAGAAATGATAATTCCGATACCAGTGGATCAGTAACTACCAAGGGTCGGGAAAGGCCTTGTTTTTTTAAGTAATGTTTAAGTTCATTAGCCGCTCCTACTCCAAATTTAATGTTGGTAGGGAAGTTGTAATTGTATATTGTGTTGGCCTCATACATAAGCCCAAGTTCAGAGGTTAAATAATTTCGAAATACCTTTTGAGCTCCCAGTTAGTTACGGCCTTGCCAAATTGCTTCCATTCCCATTCACGGGTCTGGACAAAATGATTTACAAACTCCTTCCCGAACAACTCCTTGGCCAAGTCTGATTCTTTCATGGATTCTGTGGCCTGGTTTAAATCAGAAGGCAAGGTGCCATACTTGAAATCTCTGTAGCCATTTCCTATGGTATGTGGTTGATCAAGTTTTAATTTGTTTTTAACTCCGTATAATCCAGAAGCCAGGCAACCAGCCATAGCTAGATAGGGATTGGTGTCGGACCCACATACCCTGTTTTCCAATCGCGCTGAATTTTGACTTTGGGTCAATATTCTCAAAGCGGTGGTCCTATTGTCATATCCCCAGGTTAATGTTGTAGGCGCCCAAGCCCCTTCCACCAAACGCTTATAGCTATTTATGGTGGGCGCATACAAGGGGAGGATGTGGGGAAGGCAGTAAAGTTGACCGGCAATATAGTTTTGCATAAGTTCACTCATGTGGTGATCTTGAGTGGAATCATAAAATAGATTTTCTGTCGTTTTAGCATTCCACAGACTTTGGTGTACGTGTCCACTGCAACCTGGTAATTTTTCACTCCATTTAGCCATAAAACTGGCCATTAATTGGTGGCGATAAGCTATTTCTTTTACTCCAGTCTTAAACAAAATAGCTCTGTCTGCAGCAGTCAAGACTTCATCATATAAAATAGCCGCCTCATATACTCCCGGACCAGTCTCAGTATGTAGCCCTTCCAAGGGCACTTCAAAATCTTTTAGTAAATCAAATAAATCATTGAAGTAGTCTGATTTTTGGGAGCTCCTCAATATAGAATAACCAAACATTCCCGGGGTCAAGGGATTTATTTGGGTAAATTCTTTGCGGTTGAGTTCTTCCGGTGTTTCCTGGAAATTAAACCACTCAAACTCCTGGGAAAATATGGGACTAAATCCCTGATCCACTGCCTGTTGACGAATAGTTTTTAAAAGATTTCTTGGGCAGACAGGAATAGCTTTTTGATTTTCATCACAAAAATCTGCCAGGAAAAAGGGCATGTTCTTCTCCCATGGTATTTTTCTAAAGGTAGTAATATCAATTTGTGCCCCAATATCGGGATATCCAGTATGCCAACCGGTAAAATCAATGCCTTCATAAGAGAGATCAGAGGAGTCCCATCCAAATATCACATCACAAAAACCAATTCCCTTTTCTACCACGGCCATAAACTTATCCCTATGGATCACTTTGCCTCTAAGAATCCCATCCAGGTCACAAACCGCCAATTTTACCTTAGAGCCCGGATATTCCCGAACATAATTTAGTATTTTATCAAATTCGTGTGCGCCCATCTTAAAAATAAATTTAGTGAACGATTCTTTTTTCTACGAAGAAAACAAACCATAAATAGCTTAAACCCAAGATACTAAAATAAATAAGCGCTAATGTGACATTGTATATGATAACTGCAATCAAAGCCACTGTGGCAATAACCAATGCTACCCCTGGAAAGATAGGATATAAAGGTACTTTAAAAGGCCTCTCTAATTCTGGTTCCCTCACTCTTAAACTGAACAATGCAATCATGGAAATAATATAAAGTGATAAAGCCCCAAAACAAGCAATAGTGATGATCTCACTAGTTTTTCCAGTTGTCAGGGCGATGATACCAACCACCATATTTATAACCAACGCATTAGCCGGGGTCTTGAATCTACTATGTACTTTACCCAATCCCTTAGGGGCATAACCCACTCTACCGAATTCAAATGTCGCTCTGCCCGCCACTAAAATAATTCCATGGAAGGAGGCTACCAAACCAAACAATCCGATGATGATAAATAAATTATATAAACCATGGCTTTCACCCACTATCCGGGCCATAGCTAAAGGTAGTGGCGAATCTGAAGCTTCGGCTCCCATTTCTGGGTAAACTACAGCCTCCCAACCAGCCACTCCAACAGAAGTGGAAAAGGTAATGATGCAAAGGACTACCAAGGTGAGTATGGCCGATCCAAACCCTATGAGTACATTTTTTTGTGGATTGATAGTTTCCTCAGCTACATTAGCTACACCTTCTATAGCCAAAAAAAACCAAATAGCGAAAGGAATAGCTGCAAATGCTCCGGTGATACCATGCGGGAACGCATTGGTTTGTAAATTGGATATCTTAAAATTCGGAATTGCAACAGCGGCAAAAATTAATAATCCGATAACAGCAACCACCGTAATTCCCAATTCAAAAGAAGCAGCTGTCTTAACTCCGTATATGTTAAGGGCAGTAAAAATGAAATATGAGGTAATGGCTATGGTTAACACTGATATAGAAGGGATGAATAGATGAAGATATGCCCCAATAGCAAATGCTATGGCTGGTGGGGCGAAAACAAATTCTATATTTTGTGCCATTCCGCCTAAAAAACCCCATCTTTTGCCTAAACCCCTCAATGCGTAATCAAATGCTCCCCCCGCTTTGGGTATGGAACAGGCTAGTTCGGTATATGAAAAGGTGAAAGTGACGTACATGATGATTATAAACGCGGTAGCAATGGCCAATCCCAAAGTACCTCCTTTTTCCAGACCCAAATTCCACCCGAAGTACATTCCTGATATTACATAACCCACGCCCAGTCCCCACAACATCAGGGGTCCTAAACTCCTTTCTAATTGATCATTGCCTGCTTCGCTATTCATTTAATGTCCTATTCGTATAACAAAGTGTCATTATTACTTTGATGGTTAATAGATTTTTAAGGTTTTATGTCCTTTTCCAAAGTAAAACCCCTACAGTTGACAAGGACAAAATACGTGGAAAAACTTTATTTACATTCTGAATCATCGATATTTTATTGAAATCAGCTACAGAACCCTATTTTTGTAGGTCATGAAAAGAGGCAGTTTATGGTTGGGGTTGAACTTCATTATAATTGTGGGCTCTATCATATTATTCCAATGTGGTCAGGACCAAAGGAGATCCCACAATACGACCAGAAATGCTCTTGGCTTTAAAAAAGAAGGAGAGGTGCATTTCTTAAAGGCCAATAGTAACCAGACTTTAACGAAAATTGATGTGGAGATTGCCAATACCATCAAAGAAAGGAATCAGGGTTTAATGTATCGGGATGTGATGCCCGATTCCATGGGTATGTTATTCATTTTTGATAATTCTATAGTGCGGTCATTTTGGATGAAAAACACCCCGGTAGCTTTGGACATTTTATTTGTAAATGATGAAAAGGAGATCGTTAAAATTCATCCAAATACACAACCCTATTCGGAAGATCCCCTCAACTCCCATAGAGCTGCCAGATATGTAATAGAGGTGAATGCTGGGTTCTGCGATAAATATCAAATCCTGGAAGGACATAAGGTGAAGTTTTAATAAGGTGGAGAAGATTATAATTTTTGACATGGATGGAGTTTTAGTGGATACTGAGCCCATTTATTGGCAAGTATTTTTTGAACAATTTGAGTACCTGGGAATAGAAGTTAGCAAAAAAGAGTACGAGACATTTGTGGGTGTCCCTTCTCCCAATATTTGGCGACGGCTTATTAAAACCCGTGGATTGGAGTATAGTTTGGAAGAAATGCTGCATAAAGAGAAAAAAATCCTGCGTCAAAAATTAACTGAAGCATCTTTAAAGCCGATGTCCGGCTTACTGGATTTTTTAGGATATCTGGAACATCAAAATATACACCTCAGTGTGGCCTCATCATCAACTAAAAGCAACATAGAGTTTGTACTAAATAAAATTTCGATTCGGCACTATTTTAAATTCTTAGTGAGTGGTGAGGAGGTTGAAAAGGGTAAACCTTCACCCGATATATTCCTTAGAACTGCTCATCTCAATGCAATAGAACCACAAAAATGTTTGGTAATCGAGGATTCC
>JAPUIM010000439.1 GCA_027297025.1 Bacteroidota bacterium
GGAGGAGGCCATTGAGAATAATGCTACTCCCGGGGGGCAGGTGTTGGTAGCAAAAAGTGGAAAAATAGTTTTTCAAAAACCTTATGGATATTTCACCTATGATAGCCTCACCAAGGTCACCAATCAATCGGTTTATGATATTGCTTCAGTTACCAAAGTGGTAGCCACCCTCCAGGCGTTGATGTTCCTGGAAGGCCGGGGCAGGTTGGATTTGGATAAGAAAGCTTCATATTATTTGAAGGAGCTAAAAGATTCCAATAAAGCATCTATGCATATGATGGACATTCTCACCCACCAAGCCGGCCTGCTGCCATTTATCCCATTTTGGAAATTTACCATCGACAGCGCTGGAGTTAGTCCTGCATTTTACCGAACTCAGAACGACAGCATATTTAGTATCCAAGTATCACCGGGGCTCTATGGCTTACAAACATTAAAAGATTCGATATGGAAATGGACGATTGAGTCAAAGTTAATGCCCAAATCCAAGAAGTCTAACACCCATGAATACAAATACAGCGATATGGGATTTTATATCATGCAAAGAGTTGCCGAAGATCTTTTAAACCAACCCATAGAGGTGTTTCTAGAGCAAAACTTTTATTCACCCATGGGATTAGGTTCAATGAGTTACCTGCCTCTGTGTAAGTATCCTATCCACCGTATTGTTCCCACAGAGGAGGACCGATATTTTAGGAATTCTGTGATATGTGGGTTGGTGCATGACCCGGTGGCGGCCATGTATGGAGGAATTGCAGGGCACGCCGGTGTATTCAGTAATTCCAATGATCTAGCCAAATTACTTCAAATGAATTTGCAGGATGGTTATTATGGGGGTATCGTGTATTTAAAAAAAGGAACTATAAACAAATTTACTGATAAACAGTTCCCAAATAACCGAAGAGCTTTGGGTTGGGACAAACCCTTAATAGGGGAATTCGGTGGCCCCACTTCACGGTTTGCTACTGCAGGAACATATGGTCACACCGGTTTTACCGGGACCGCAGTGTGGGTGGACCCTGAATTTGATTTGATTTATATATTTTTAAGCAACAGAACTTATCCTCACGGCAAGAATTTTCAACTAATTGAAAGCAATATTCGTACAAGGATTCAGGACCTGATATATGAATCCGTATGGAGTTATGAATCTATTCACTATTAAAAATAATTGTTGATGAATATAGGTATAGTTTGTTACCCAACATTCGGGGGTAGTGGGGTGGTAGCTACTGAGTTAGGTATTGCCTTGGCCAAGCAAGGCCACCGTGTACACTTCATCACCTACTCCCAGCCCACTCGCTTGGATTTTTTCAATGAAAACCTGTTTTATCACGAAGTGGATATCAGGGCTTATCCATTATTTGAATATCCTCCTTACGAGTTGGCGTTAGCCAGTAAAATGGTAGATGTGGTTGCTCACGAGCATTTGGATCTTTTACACGTACACTATGCCATTCCACACGCTTCGGCTGCTTACATGGCTAAAAAAATATTAAACACCAAGGGATTAAATATTCCCGTCATTACCACACTTCACGGAACGGATATCACTTTAGTAGGTAAGGATGCTTCTTATGAACCGGTGGTCACTTTCTCAATCAACGAATCTGACGGAGTTACCGCTGTTTCTGAAGACCTGAAAAAGGATACTTATCAACATTTCGATGTGACCAGGGAAATAGAAGTAATTCCCAATTTCATTGACCTGACCCGTTTTCAAAAGCTGAAGAAGGATCACTTTAAGATGGCTATTTGTCCAAATGATGAAAAATTGATCGTTCACACTTCTAATTTCCGTAAAGTGAAAAGGGTCCATGACGTACTTAAGGTGTTCCAAGGAATAAATAAAAAAATACCAGCCAAGCTATTAATGGTGGGTGACGGACCAGAGCGCAACCATTTGGAAACACTGTGCCGGGAATTAGGCAATTGCGACGATGTGCGGTTTTTAGGCAAGCTAGAAGCTGTAGAAGAAGTATTATCGGTGTCCGATTTGTTTTTAATGCCTTCGGAAAAAGAGAGTTTTGGACTAGCAGCCCTGGAGGCCATGGCTTGCCAGGTTCCGGTAGTTTCATCCAATGCTGGTGGGTTACCAGAACTGATCATTGATGGTAAATCCGGATTTCTTTGTAATGTGGGCGACACACAGGACATGACAGAAAAATCTTTGCTTATCCTTGACGATAAAAACCTTCCAGAATTTAAAGCCAACGCCTTGGCCAGGGCCAAGGATTTTGATGTGACTGCCATCCTTCCTATGTACGAATCGTTTTATGAAAAAATTATGGATTCAGCAAAAGCCGGGGTTTCCTGAAAATTATCTTAAAGAATCTCCTTAATTCTTAAAATATTTTAACCATTATTGCCGTAATTTTGCAAGAGGTAGTAAATTGGAAATATTTATATGGCTAACGAAAATATTAAGAAAGTAAAACGACCAAGTAATTCAGGCGGCAAGATATTATTCAAGAATAAATTCTTAGAACGGCTTACCCGAACCCATATATCGGTTCCCATTACCATTCTTTGTATTTTTGCAACAGGCATGGTCGCATGGGCCGTGTACTATAACCTGCTTAGCTCGCCTACTATCATTAGTATGTTTTTTGCAGGGATGTTGACATTTTCCCTGGTGGAGTACCTGGTACACCGGTATTTGTTTCACATTACACCCAATTCTAAAGCAAAAGAAAAGTTACAGTATACAATTCATGGAGTCCACCATGAATTTCCCAAAGACGTTGAGAGACTGGCTATGCCTCCGGTCCTTAGCGCAATAATAAGTGTTGTGTTATTGTTTCTTTTTGTATGGGCAATGGGTGATTATGCCTTGGCCTTTCTTCCCGGCTTTTTAGTTGGTTATTGTGCTTATTTAGGCGTGCATTTTATAGTCCATGCATGGTCTCCACCTAATAATTTCTTCAAAAAGTTATGGATAAACCATAGCATTCATCACTACAAGGATAATCAAATAGCTTTTGGTGTGTCCTCACCACTTTGGGATTACGTATTTGGCACTATTCGTCGTAAAAAATAATGGTTGGATCCTCTTTAGGATTCCCGCATCAGCATCTTAAGTTGAAGTTGGCCAGGGCTACCGCCAGCAAAGCATCTGATCGACCGTAGATTTACCTTAAACTAATATTTCACTGTTTGATAAGAAACATTAGCCTCAAACAAATTGGGGTGGCGATATTACCAAATTAATTAAGTAAATTGAAAAATAAGAGGTTTGACTAAATGAATTTCAGCTGGTTATTGTTACTCATTTACCGTCAAAATAATTACAGACAAAAGGTTCTATTTATCCATTTATGATAGGATATAGGTTTACTCAATTCATTCCCGACAAGAGTGTCAACCAGGGCTCGTTTGAAAATCTATTTAAGATTTTCAATCAATTGGTACTGATCACTTCGGGTAATGTCAGCGAGGCCTTGCAATGGTTAAACGAACTGGACAAGCAACACCAAATCACAAATGATGAATATGGGATAGGAGACTTTATTGAAGACCTTAAAAAGAAAGGATATATCACCGAAGACAATGAAAAGGGTGAAATTAAACTAACTGCCAAATCGGAACAGTTTATTAGAAAAAGTGCTTTAGAGGAAATTTTCGGCAAGCTCAAAAAGTCATCGAAGGGCCACCACAAATCCCATTACAGTGGATGGGGAGATGAGATCAACACTGACAAACGCGTGTTTGAATTTGGGGATCGTCCAGAACAAATCGCTTTTACTGAATCAATAAAAAACGCCCAGATCAATCACGGACTGGGAGAATTCACCCTCACTGAAGACGATCTGGAAGTGCTTGACAATGAGTTCAAAACCCAATCATCTACGGTTTTGATGATAGATATTTCCCATTCTATGATATTGTATGGCGAAGACCGTATTACACCAGCTAAAAAAGTGGCCATGGCTTTGTCGGAACTAATTACAAAAAAATACCCCAAGGATACTCTGGATCTTATTGTATTTGGCAACGATGCCTGGCAAATTAAAATCAAGGACCTTCCTTATTTACAAGTAGGGCCCTATCACACCAATACGGTAGCAGGTTTGGAACTGGCAATGGATCTTCTAAGACGAAGGAAAACTCAAAACAAGCAGATTTTTATGATCACCGATGGAAAACCCACCTGCCTAAAACAGGGGATAAAGTATTACAGAAATAGTTTTGGGTTGGATAGAAAAATAATAAATAAAACACTCAATCTGGCCACCCAATGCCGCAGACTGCACATACCTATCACCACTTTTATGATAGCTTCCGATCCTTATTTAAAGCAGTTCGTTAGAGAATTTACCAAAGCAAATAATGGCAATGCCTACTACAGCAGTTTGCAGGGATTGGGTAATTTGGTATTTGAGGACTATCGGCGGAATCGAAGGAAATATTTTTAAAAGCATTCATCCTAATTTGAACAACCTTGATTGAAAGAAATAAGGAATTATGAAGAACAATAATGTAACAGATAAGGAACTGGTGCAAATAAAATACTTGCGAGATCTTAAAGAAGTTGGATATAGATCCAAGTCAATAAAAGCTGAGCTAAGAGATAATTTAATAGAAAAGCTTAAGAACAAAGAACAGGTCTTTCAGGGTATTTGGGGATATGAGGAGACTGTTAT
>JAPUIM010000044.1 GCA_027297025.1 Bacteroidota bacterium
TGAAGTACAGGAAAAAACCACTTCTGAGATAAGTAAGTTATTAAAGGGTCAGGCCAATACCAGTTTGAAGCTTACCATCAAACGATATGGAGTGGACGACCAATTGGAGTTGAATCTTACCCGTGAAAAGATCACTATTGATAACGTGCCATATTATGGGATGGTGAGTGAAGATGTTGGTTACATTAAACTCTCGGATTTCACAACCAATGCCGGAAAAGAAGTGAAAAATGCTTTACTGGAATTAAAAAATGAAGGAGCAACATCGATCATCCTGGATTTGCGTGACAATCCCGGTGGTTTGCTCAATGAGGCGGTGAATGTCTCTAATGTATTTATACCCAAAGGCTCTGAAGTGGTTAGTACCAGGGGCAAGGTGAGGGATTGGAACAAAATCTACAAAGCCCTCAATATTCCAGTAGATAACGAAATCCCAGTGGTGGTGATCACCAACAGTAGAAGTGCATCCGCCGCCGAGATCGTAGCTGGAGTCATTCAGGATTACGATCGTGGAGTATTGGTAGGACAAAAAACCTTTGGTAAGGGATTGGTCCAGGCAACTCGGCCATTGACCTACAATGCCCAGCTAAAAGTGACTACCGCCAAGTACTACACTCCCAGTGGAAGGTGCATACAAGCTATTGATTATAGCAATAGAAATGAAGATGGAAGTGTGGGTAAAATCCCCGACTCGCTCAAAGTTGCCTTTCAAACCACCAATGGTCGGACGGTTTATGATGGAGGCGGTGTTGATCCGGATATTACCACTGAGTTGGAACATCTGGCACCCATCACGGTCAGTCTTATTTTCAAAAGCATAATATTCGATTATGGTACTGAGTACCACTTTGAACATGAAAGTATCCCGGATGCTGTTGATTTTTCAATAAGCGATGAGGAATTTGATGATTTTGTTACCTGGCTATCAGATAAAGATTTTGACTACACTACTAAAGTGGAGAACTCCATGGAAAAATTAGAGAGCCTAGCCAAACAGGAAAAACATTACCAGGAAATAAAAAACGAGATAGAAAATTTAAAGAATAAAGTCAAACATAATAAAGTCGCTGATCTCATCACCTTTAGAGCTGAGATCAAGGAAGTGTTGGAGGAGGAGATAGCATCCCGTTATTATTTCCAGGAAGGTATCATTGAAGCATCTTTCGATCAGGACAAAGATGTACAAAGAGCTATCCAGGTATTGCACAACCAAGAGGAATATAAAAGCCTTCTGGTGAAAAACTAGGAGGTACTATATGGCCATTGCTATTGCATTGCTATTAGTAGGTTTGGTCGGAGGGTTTTTAGCCGGATTTTTGGGTATTGGAGGTGGTATCGTATATATTGCTATTCTGCCAATTTTTCTTAAACAAGCCGGAATTCCAAATAGTGAATTGGTGCAATTTATCATTGCCAATTCCATATTCGGTACCATGATAGCTGCCATTTCCGGCAATATAGTTCATCTAAAATATAACCGGTTCTATAAGAAAGAGGTGGCTTTGGTAGGTCTTGCAGGAACAATTTCAGCTCTTGCTACTTTATATTTTGTAGTCCATACGTCTTGGTATTCGCAAGAATTATTTAACCTGGTCATTGTATTATTATTGATAGTGATCCTCTATAAAACACTAAAAAACTCCAGTCGTAAATTCAGATTTGTTAGAGAAGTTTCATTTGACCGAGGCAAATTAAGTCTTTCGGGGATTTCCGGGGGCTTTATAGCTGCCAGTAGTGGATTAGGTGGAGGAGCCATAATTGTTCCTTTATTAAATTTAGGTCTTAAAATGAATATTAAAAAAGCCAAATCTATTTCGTTAGGAGTTATTTTTATTACCTCCGTGGTTATCACTATTTATAATACCATGATCAATGCCCCCCAAACCATTGAAGTAACAAATTATGGATATATTATCCCTTCAATCGTGTTGCCCATGTCTTTAGGTGCCCTAATTTCCACCCCTTTTGGAGTTGTGATATCCAGAAAGTCACCTGCATTTCTAATCGCCTATATATTTTCAGCTTTTATAGCATTGGTCATTTTCAAAAAATCCTTGGAACTTTACCAATTCTTGGATTGACTTTATGGGTTTAATATTAGCTATTGAAACCTCCACGGTGGTTTGTTCCGTGGCATTATTTGATGGACCATTGATATTAGGTCTTCAGGAATTATATACTGAAAAATCCCATTCTCAATTTCTAACACCTATGGTGGGAAATGTGGTGGATCAAGCCGGTTATAAGTTGAAGGCTTTAGATGCTGTAGCTATTTCAATGGGACCGGGATCTTACACAGGTTTGAGAATAGGCACTTCCACTGCCAAAGGGCTTTGTTTCGCCTTGGATATACCGTTGATTTCTGTAAATACTCTTATGGCCATGGTATATGGCATGAATAAATATAATCAAAATGGAAAATTGTTATGCCCAATGATCGATGCCAGAAGAATGGAAGTTTTTAGCATGGTAACCAATGATAAATTGAAAATATTAGAAGATACACAAGCCAAGGTAATTAACGAATTGTCATATCATCAGTTCCTGCGGGAATACGAAATGCTGTTTTTTGGTAACGGCTCGGATAAGTGCAAAAAAATTCTTTCAAAAACCCCTAATGCCCATTTTATAAAAGGAGTAAATCCTTCTGCTTCGAATATAGGTGATTTGGCCTGGAAAAAATATCAGAATAAGAAGTTTGAAGACTTGGCCTACTTTGAACCATTTTATTTAAAAAGTTTCCGAGCAACCCAACCCAAGAAGCTAAAAGAGAGTTAATAGAATTTAAAGGTACGAATATGTCGGAAAATCAAATTGTCAATAGAGTTGCACAAAGTTCACTGGTTACACTTAATTTGGAAGATTACTATCATCCAGGGCCACGTGTGGTTTATGATTTGAAAGAACATTTATTCCAAGGCTTGATTCTCAGGGAAAAGGATTTCAGGGATTCCTTAAAACAAGAAGATTGGAGCAAATATAAAGATCAAAATGTAGCCGTAATTTGCAGCGCTGATGCCATCATACCTCAGTGGGCTTACATGTTGATAGCTGTGCACTTGGAACCCTATGCCAACATGGTTGTTTTTGGAGATCTTCAGGCATTGGAACAAACCCTCTTTCAAAAGGCATTGGCCTCTATTGACCTCGATCTGTTCAAAGATGCCAAGATAGTGATAAAAGGTTGTGGAGAAATACCAATTCCTGAATTTGCCTATGTGGAGATTTCTCGATTATTGCGTCCCGTTGCAGCAAGTATCATGTATGGAGAGCCATGCAGCACCGTTCCGATATACCGCAAATCAAGGAAATAACTAGCTTTTAGTTGGGTTTTTGCTCCTTAACATCCCCTCAAAAAAACATTTTCCATAAAAAAGGTTAGAATAGATTGTATGGGAAAATAATAGTTGATAATTTTGCA
>JAPUIM010000440.1 GCA_027297025.1 Bacteroidota bacterium
GCGATTTCCTGGGTAGTATATTCCTCCATTATCAATTTTAGGATTTCCTTTTCCCGCCGGGTGATTTTGGGGAAGAGTGGATTTGAACTTATGGTTTTTCCCGGCATCAGGCTGGAAATGAGGATTTTTGTAACTTCCTGACTATAGTAATTTTCGCCCGCATTAACCGACTTAATGGCTTGTATCAATTGGTCTTTGCTGGAGTTTTTTAATATATAACCCTTTGCCCCACTTTTTAACATACTGGTAATAAAACTGCCTTCTCCATACATGGTGAGGGCCAGTACCTTTGATTCGGGATATTCTTTGGTGATGCGTTTGCAGGCATCTATACCGTCCATTTTTGGCATGTTAATATCCAGTAATATCACATCGGGCTGCTGTTCTTTCAATCTATCAAACACCTCTTCCCCATCCGAGGCCTGCCCTATAACCATGATGTCATTCTCTTTGTCCAACATGGTCTTGAGGCCATCTATCAGCACCTGGTGGTCGTCAGCAATTAAAACTGTTATCATGGCATGGCATTTTAGATAGGGATATCAATGGTAACAGTAGTACCGGTATCCACAACCGAGTCAAAGGAAATATTTCCGTTTAAATAGCTGATCCTGGATCTTACATTTTTCAAGCCCATGCCATCCGCTTGACTGGCCTGATCTAAATCAAAGCCCACTCCATTATCCTCCACTATGAGATTCAGCCGATCTTCGTGCAGAACCAGTTGCACCAATATCTCAGAGGCTTGTGCATGTTTTACAATATTGTTCAATAGTTCTTGAATGACCCGGTAAATCGCAATCTCTTTCTTATTATCCAGGCGATAGTTGAGCCCAATGGCCTGAACATCAATTTGAAGTTTTGCCTGATTTTCAATTTTACCGGCCAGGTCCTCCACCGCCGTTACCAATCCAAACTTCATCAATGCATCGGGCATCATGTTATGGGCCACTTTTCTTAGTTCGGTGCAGGCTTCGTCAATCAGTAAGTCTACTTTCTGGTACTCGGAGCTGGCAGCAGTTTGATTTGGATTCAGCTGTGAGAACTGCATTTTCACCGAGGACAATAAGCCACCCAGGCTGTCATGAAGGTCCTTAGCCACCCTAATCCTTTCCGCCTCTTGACCCTCTACCATGCCCTGCATGGCCTGTAGTTTTTGGGTTTTCTGCAGCTCACGTATTTTTTGATCACTGATCTCCTGGTTTTTTTCGGCCAGAAGCCGATTGACTCTTAACCGTTTTCTATATCCTCTGATCAGAAATGCGGAAAATACGATTACCAGGGCAAAACCAAGAATTAATATATTCCTCAATGTTGCCTGGTTGGATATTATTTCTTCCTGTAACTCACTTTCCTTGGTTAAAACAGCGATTTCACCGGCTTTTTTCTCATTGTCATATTTCGATTCCAATTCTTTGATTTGCTTGAAATTTTCCTTGTTTAAAATACTGTCTTTGATTTGCGTATAAAGCTCCTGGTAATTAAAGGCTTGCTGATAATCACCTGATCCTTCATAGGCTTTAGCTAACCCGGCATAGGAATCGCGAATGTATTCTTTGGCATTTACGTCCTGGGCAACTTTTAATGCTCGATGCAGGTAGGTAAGCGCCACCTTATACTTTTTTTCCATAGTATAAGTTGTTCCCATGCTGCACAGCGTATTGGCTATATCGAATTGATCTCCAATTTCTTCACTAAGGTCCAGGCTATTCTCATAATTTTCCAGAGCTTCAGGATAATTGCCCCGTGCATGGTGAACATGTCCTATATTTAAAATGGCCTGCGATAGACCATATTTGTCCCCAAGTTGTTGCTCAATTTTCGCTGCTTTGTGATAATAAACCAACGCCGTATCATATTTTTCTTCCCGGAAGAACAAAACGCCAATATTGATGAAGGCAGAGGACATCGAACCCAAATTGTTATTTTCCTTTGCCAATTTTAAATGAGCTAGATAATATTCCATGGCCTTTTCCTGGTCACCCATCAAGTCAGCAAGAATACCCAAATTATTCAAGGCACCCATTTGAGATTTAGGTTCATTGGCAAGATCATATAAGCGCTGTGCATGAAGGTAGCATTCCATGGCTCTTTTAAAATTCCCTTGCATTCGGTATATATTTCCTAGATTATTGTATGACATGGCAACTCCCAAACTATCACCAGAAGGACGGATCAAATGAATGCTCTCCATGATCCAGTAAATCGCACTATCGTAATTCCCCAGAACCGCATGATGGATTCCGACATTTCTGGCAATATCTGACCGGCCAAGGGTAAATCCCAGTTCAGTAGCCAGTTTAATTCCTTGATCAAACAACAATTTTGCCGTATCGGGTCGGGAAAAAAGGTGTATCCGGCCAAGACGTTTGAGAATGAGAACTTTGTTGGTGTCTTCATTGGCAACCGCCAATGCTTGTTTCAAGCTGTCCTCTTCGGTTTGTTTTTGGGCAAAAACATTAACCGAGAAGTATAGAATTAAACAAAATACAAAAAGCATCCTGTTCATATGATATAGTTAAGTACCATACTCAAGTTAGCAAAAATCGTCAAAACAAGTTTCCTATCCCTCAAGGAAAACCACCAATACTTGAAATACTGGAAAACGATGATGCTGGCTGCTGGTTACGGATTACTAGTTACGGTTATAATTGACCTCACTGCGAGCTTGTCTACCATGCCTACGGGCCTACGGCAGGTAAACTGTAAGCAGGGAGCCATAAAGCATAACACATGACGACGTAGCAGTTACTCTACAAAAAGCAAGGCCCGGATTACAAATCCAGGCTACTTCTGATCACCCCTCACTCCCCTCCTCGCTTTGCTGAAGCGGCCATGCGAAAGCGAGCAAGGGGAAGTTATCCCCGGAATAGGGATTAGTGCTTAAGCAACACCCGCTGCAGGGTCACCTGCTTCAGGCTTA
>JAPUIM010000441.1 GCA_027297025.1 Bacteroidota bacterium
ACCAGGAAATTGTCTGTTTATAAGGAACCGGAATTTTTAAAAATGATAGAAATAATCAGGAATGCTGACATAGCCTTTACCAACCTGGAGATGTTATTCCACGATTATGAGGCTTATCCCATGCATCGAAGTGGTGGAACATACATGCGTGGTGATCCACAACTTGCTCATGAGATAAAATGGGCAGGTTTTGATATGGTATCCACCGCCAATAATCATACTGGAGATTACGGAGTTGAAGGGATGCGGTTAACCTTAAAATATGTGAAAGAGGCAGGGTTGATCAATGCAGGTTCAGGGGAGAGTCTTGCAGAAGCTCGCGAAGCAAAGTTTTTGGAAACTGCTCCGGGGCGTGTAGCCCTTATTTCTTGTGCTTCTACTTTTCCCGATCATTCCCGCGCCGGTAAATCCAGAGATGATATACCCTCAAGACCTGGCCTGAGTCCGTTGAGGTACACCACCCGCTATATGGTCACTGCAGATCATATGAAAAAACTTACAGATGTAGGTAAAGATCTTGGCCTATTACATGATACATTGCAAGTCTCTTCCCGTGTTCGGCTATGGGGTCAGAATTATGAACTGGCCGATGAAGCAGAGATCATTACCGAACCTAGGAATGAAGACATTGAAGAAATAGCTGCGGTGGTACGCAATGCCAGCCAACTTGCTGACATCACCATTGTTACTATTCACGCACATGAACGGGCTGGAGAGCTTTCAATCCCAGCGCAGTTCCTTGTCACCTTTGCCCGAGCTATGATTGATGCAGGTGCTGATATAATGGTAGGGCACGGGCCTCATGTACTCAGGGGTATTGAGATTTATAAAAACAAACCCATTTTTTACAGCCTGGGTGATTTTATGTTTCAGAACGAAACGTTATTGCGACTCCCGAATGAAAATTATGAAAGATATAATCTGGATGCGAACAGCCATGTGGGTGATTTTAATAATGTTAGGTATAAGTTTGATTCAATCGGTTTCCCATCCCGCCCAAAGGTTTGGGAATCAGTAATTGCAGTACCATCATGGCAGGGTAGTGATCTGCAGTCTATTATACTTTATCCAATCACTCTTGGCTATGGAAAACCTCGACAAGTTCGCGGCAGGCCTATGTTAGCTGATGAATCATTGGGGAAAAAGATCATTCAGGACATCATTGATCTTTCAAAACCATTCGGGACCACAATAGAATGGAAGAAGGGTCTTGGGGTAGTGCAAATAAAGTAAATGTTGTTATTTATTGAAGATTACCAATATAGTGATTGAACATATTTCAGATACTTAAACCAACAAAACATGAAAATGCCTTCTAGAATTAACTCGTACCTAGTCATGGTTATTTACCTGATTACATTATTAAGTTGTGCTAAAACTGAAACAATTGAAGAAACTCCGACAATAAGTGTTGCATGGGAAGAAGCGGAAGCGGAGGCTTACGGATACACGGAGGACGAACTAAATGAAATACTTGAATTTGTAATTGATTCGAGTAATACCACGGGAGTTCTTGTGGTGATTGATGGCAAAACCTTACTTGAATACGGAGATATTGATGAGTTGAGTTATCTTGCCTCATGCCGGAAAAGCATCCTTGCAATGTTATATGGTAAGTATGTTGAGAACGGGACTATTGATCTAAGCACGACATTAGAGGAAATTGGCTTGGATGATCACGGTGGATTAATGGACATAGAAAAGAATGCCACCATCGATCACCTCATTACTGCCCGTTCCGGTATCTATCATGCTGCCTCCAATAGTGGGGATAATTCAGCGGATGCTCCTGAAAGAGGTTCTCAAACACCGGGAGACTATTTTTTATATAACAATTGGGATTTCAATATGGCTGGGTATGTTTTTGAACATTTAACAGGTATTGATATTTATGATGCGTTGCAAAATGACTTGGCCATTCCATTGGGGATGCAGGATTTTGACAGAGAGGCTCAGAGAAAATCAGGCAATTTAGAAACATCAAAATATCCTGCTTACCATATCTGGCTTTCCACCCGGGATATGGCAAAGATTGGACAATTAATGTTGAACAATGGCAAATGGGGAGACAAGCAAATAATATCTGAAGCCTGGGTAAATAAAATAACCTCGATTGTTACTCCTTTGGGGGAGATGAACCCTCCGAGATTACGAGACAGGAATTTTGGTTATGGCTACATGTGGTGGATATGGGATGGCCCCAATGTACCTGAAGTATACAAAGGAGCTTATTCTGCCAAAGGCGCATGGGGCCAATATATCACAGTGATTCCTTCACGAAGCATGGTGGTAGTTCACAAAACCAAATCAGAATATCGCCGTAGAACGGGATGGGAGACTTATAAGAAGATTCTTGATAGGATTGTTGAGTATTATGGAAGTGAGGCGGTGTAAACGGTAGCTGCCAGTTTAGCTCTTTGAAAAAACAGCTAAGAACTTCTCGGACGTTTTTTAATCTATGAATTAAATTTGGTATAGATAATGTCTTAATGTTTTAAAGTAAATTGATTAAAAATTTG
>JAPUIM010000442.1 GCA_027297025.1 Bacteroidota bacterium
GATTATATCATTAAAAATATCCAATAACCGATTTGGCCGGAGATCGATGATCGCAGGTTCAGCATCTATCAACTTGGCAACAGCTGTCTCAACTTCCTTATAACTCACTGCGCATACCTCACATTGAGATTGAGTGAGGATAAATTGAGGGTTTAGTTTCTGTAATAAATCTACCTCCACTAAATAAACCGAAAGTCCTTGTTTCACCAACTCTGATACATTCTCATCGATTTGCTGACTGGTTCCATTAGAATCAAACTTAGGAGCGGTACAAATTGGCAAATCCCGTATATCTGGAGGATAGTCACATTCATGAGATCTGCCAACCAGATGCTTTTCCATACCTAAAGCACAAACAATTTCAGTACAGCTAGGCAATAAAGAAACTATTGAAGGTTCCATCAATCCACTGAGGAAAATTTCAACTTAGAGAATCGGAGCTGCGCCCACTCAAAACTTCCAAAAAGGATAGTAGTGTAAAATAGGTCTCCAGCTAAAGTATTCCAGAAATAGGGTAAACCCGCTATATAACATTTGAGGAGGCCCTCTACTGTCGAAGGAAAATTAGGATTTCCAAAGGAGTACCAAACGCCAAAATTGGATACAACAAAGAATAGGGTCGAGGCGCTTATGCTGGCAAAAATCAACCGGGAAATCTTAACTTTTTTTAAGGTCAAATACCCCAATCCGGCGATTAATATAAAACTCCCATAGACCCAATAGAATCCTTCATAAATCCACACAATCCGCCCATAAATGGAGAAATTAATCACCAAATCGCTCATCCATAAGGCCGTCAGGGGAACAATAACCGCAGTAGTTCTACGGGAAAAATAAGCGCCCCCAAATAAAGCCATGGCTGCCAAAGGGGCAAAATTGATGGGATGGGGAATGAGCCGGGTCAGCGCGACCAATAAGGCCATTGCAAACAACAAGACCGTTCGAGTATTAATTATGCTGGTTTTCATGAATCAAATGATATTAGTTAAAGAAGAAATCACCGGGTATTACCCCAACTTGAAAAGTGTCTATTAGTGTTCCATCGGAATTGAAACGCATCACTTGTCCATCGCTGGCAAAATCACCGGCATCGGATGCATAGATTAAGTTTTCTACCGGATCAATTCCCAGTCCATAGAAAAAGCCCGAGATAATTGGGGTAGTACTGGGCGTCATGCTATTTACACTTTGACTAAAAACACTACCTCCCAGTAAATAGAATAAGGTGTTTCCCGAATTATTGATAGACAACCGCGAAGGCGATAAGGAAACATCCTCGAAAACAAACTCCCCCTGCACCTCATTATTAGAAGGATCCACCATCACTAACCTACCTGATGTACTTTCCTCTAAATTAATGGAGAAATCCTCGTTGAATATCTTGGCTCCGGTACAAGCCACCCACAAAAATCCATTCATATCTATTTCAATATTTTTGGGGTTGTCACCCACCTCAATACTAGTTATCAGTTCATCGGTCGTTACGTCGATCACGCTTAATGTATTGTCTACTCCAAAAACACCACTATTGCATACATAAACACGGTCTCCTACTCTGGCCATCTCCTCCGAGCCTATCCCGGTATCAATAGTTTTGGTTACAGAAAATGAAGTTAGATCCACTACTGCCACTTTTCCATCCAATCCAGTGCTTCCCCACAATGAGACATACCCTTTATCGTCATCAATACCTAAAAAATAACGAGGTTGCTCAAGGTTTTCGACTACACCCACTGATGAAAAATCCCGGGGATCGACCACTTCCATTTTGTTGGAGTTGTTCACTACCACATATCCTAGCTCATTATGGATTTGCATAGATTGAACTATATTGCCCAACGGCCGTCCATTTTTAGCCTCAAAAATGCCATTGGTCACTTCCTGAGTACTGCGGTCGTAGAAGCTCACTGTACCGGTGCCTGTCTGAAATGGCCCTTCATTGGTGATAAAAACTCCATTTTCATAGAGATTATCAATATTCGAACCTTCATCATCGCCGCCACAGGAAAAGCTGATTAAAATGGTTAATAGTAATATCCACTGCTGGATCAATTGTTTGTTTGATTTCATGATTTATTATTCTAGGGTTTAATATTTGGTTTCGTGAATTCCAAGGTCAGGCCAATTTGGTAGTTTCTTCCCGGCATTGGTCTGAAAGCTATTACTTGATAATTCTCATCCCAGAGATTGTCAACCTGAGCGTGTAAATGCGCTCTGATCTTTCTCAAATGGAAGTTTTTTGCCAAGTTAATTTTGCCGGTTTGGTAAGAGGGCAATGACGAACGATTATCGGTGGTAGTAAATCTGCTGCCGGTGAAAGTGTGAGTGTAACTGATTTCATAACCCTTCAGGACAAAGGACAGGTGACCATTGGCTTGATGCTTAGGTACGTAGATTAACTGTTTGTGCAGGGTCTGTTCATTTCCAGTCTTAACTTTTTCATTAGTGGAAGCCACATAATTATATCCAGCCTTGAGCCCGAGTTTACTTTCGCCCCACTGCCATGCCGTTTGTAGAGTGCTTTCCAATCCTCTGGCATGCACGGTAATCAAATTCTGAGGTGACCAAATGCTGGTTGAATCAGGCGACCAAAGAATCCAATTGCTCACATTGCTATTAAATCCGGTAACACTTCCCTCCACAGCCAAATTACCAATTTGACTGTGGAGCAGAGAAACGGTTATTTCCTGGCTCCAACCCCTCTCCGATTGCAACCCGGAATTGCCCCTTGCCCCAGCGCCAATCCAGTAGAGATCGTTGAAAGTGGGTAGTCGGTAGGTCCTCGAGACGTTTCCTTGTACCAGCAGGTATTTTACCGCATAATAATTTATTCCAAGAGAAGGTACTAAAGGCGCTGTTTCACTGTCAGATAGTTCTTGCCTCAAACTCATGACAGAAGTCAGTTTTTGATCTGCACTTTTCCAGCTAAGTGAAGAAAAGGCAGCTATGCGGTTTTGGCTCCGGGAACCATTATAGTTATCGGCCCGTCCATAGCTATAAGTATTATTCAATCCAATATTCCAAGCGAGATGGTCATTTAGGTTGATTTCACTTTCCAATTCGCTAATGGAGGAACGGGTTAAACTTTCAGATTCAAGACTTATAGCGGGGTCTATGAATACCAGATTCTCATTGAAAAATGCTGTCCTTACTGCCAATTGCCACTTAACAGTACGCTTGCTCCATTCAGACGAGAACCGCCATGATCTGTCTTGTTGAGAAGCTTGACTGGCTGCCTCAACAGCAGTAGGTGGTATCTCCCTGTCGGAAAACTGGTACCAAAGTCTGAAGTTCAGTTGCTGTGCAGGCGTAATCCTCCAGAAATTGTCTTGCATCAATCCATACTGGAACAGTTTGGCATTGGTCTGCTTCACTTTAGGGTTGCCAAATTGGGTGTCATTGATATAACTGAAATCATTTTCCGCAAACTGATGGAACACCTTGATTGAAGACGAAAATTTTTGTTTGCTGAAACCGGCCTGGTAACCTTGGAAAAACTGCCCATAACTACCGTATTGATGTTTCATGCTCAGCGAAATCCCCTTATCGAAGGATTGAGGATTATTAAGGTGGATCACTCCTCCCAAAGCGCCACTGCCAAATAAAGCGCTCGAACCACCATGCTGAATTTCCACTTGATTCAATAAAAAAGTGGGTATCAAAGCCAAATCGGTTTGGCCATGGGCAGGGCTCTGCAGGGTGAAACCATTCCATAATACCGCAGTATGACTGGCGCCGGTTCCCCGAAAAGAAGTGGTAGCCAGGCCTCCCAAACCATAAGACTTTACAAAAATTGGAGTATAATGCGAAAGTAAATCGGCCAGATTATTGCCCCCCGATCCATGGATTGTCATGGAATCCAGAGAAGTAAATTTATGAGTGGAGGTAAAATTCTGAAGGCGGCTGCTTTTGATCAGTACCTCGGCTAAATAATGGACACTATCCTGCTCAGTTTGAGAGATGCCTTCCCAAGATGGGAAAAAGAATAATACAAGTAAAATCGATCTAAAATGTTTCATCATAAATGATATCAAGCAATTGCTTACAATCATTCACAACAAACGGTTTAGAAAACGGCGAAAGATTACAGGACGGAGTGATATGGTATCTCCATTTTTAATCTGTTTCTTTACATTTCCTCCGAATGCTACGAATCAGCCCTCAGGCTTTTGACTTTGGCAGGTCTC
>JAPUIM010000443.1 GCA_027297025.1 Bacteroidota bacterium
AGCCACTGCCTTAGACGTTGTTGAGAAAGCGGTAAGTGAGATGGAAGATTGTAATTTATTTAATGCCGGCAAAGGATCTGTATTCAATGCTGAAGGAATACACGAAATGGATGCATCAATCATGGACGGAAGTACGCTAAATGCCGGTGCCGTCTCCTTAATTGCCGGGGTTAAAAATCCAGTACAACTATCACGCCTGGTAATGGAGAAATCAGGACATGTTTATTTATCAGGTAAAGGTGCTGAAAATTTTGCTCGCCTCATGAATTGTGAATTTCGTGATTCGGATTATTTCTATGATGAATTTCGCCATCAGCAATGGTTAGAAGTTAAGGGCACGGATAAATTTCAAATGGATCATTCAGATTCCAAAGAACATAAATTCGGAACGGTAGGGGCAGTAGCCCTGGATAAGTTTGGTAACATTGCAGCTGCCACTTCTACAGGAGGCATGACCAATAAAAAATTCGGTAGAGTAGGAGATAGTTCCATGATTGGAGCGGGTAACTATGCCAACAATGAAACATGCGCGGTTTCATGCACAGGTAGCGGTGAGTTTTTTATTCGAGGCGTTGTAGCTTATGATGTTTCTTGCCTTATCGAGTACAAAGACATGAACCTGAAAGAAGCATGCAAGGAAGTGGTCCAACATCGTCTCACTAAAATTGGTGGTGACGGTGGATTAATAGCCCTGGATACAAAAGGCAATATCGCATTAGAATTTAATACGGAGGGGATGTATCGGGGAAAAAAGAGCTCCAATGGAATAAATGAGGTTGCCATTTATAAATAAAGTGAAGAATTTTAATGGGCAACAGAAGACAGAGTTTAATATAAACTACTCAATAATCATTTCAGACAAAGGCTTCATGAATAGGTAACATTGATATTTTCTTATCATTTAGGCTAAATTGGTCACCATTAACCAAAATATGTGTCGTGAGATTAGACATCGATATAGGAGTACCATCTTTCAATTGATCATGTGTATTATGTATTAATTCGCTTGCATCAAAGATGATCACCATTCCGGATCCGATTACTTTAAATTCATTGCATTTTTTAATTACCAGACCAGTATCCTCAGCGAGTCCGATACCGATTAGTTTGGGATGAATGGCGACAGCCTCAGCCAGCCTCCCGAATCTTCCTCTTCTTATAAAATGTGTATCAATGATCAAATCAGGAATTAGGCTCAATCCATTCTTCATGATAACAGCACCTTTAAGCATGGACTCAGTGCTACTGCCACCGGCTATCATTTCTTTGGCCATACACATGGCTCCGGCACTGGTGCCTGCAATTACAAAATTTTCATTGATGAACTTTTGAGTCAGGATTTCATGCAATCGAGTACCTCCTATGATTGACGATATTCTGGATTGGTTACCTCCTGAAAACATGACACAATTGGCTTCCTCCACTAGCTCAATAGAGCTTTTAGCGTCAGATTGCGTCCGTTTAGTGATATCCAATACAGTTACATCAGTGCACCCAAGTTTATAGAATGCGTTCAAATAATTTTCACCTACTCTTTTTGGGATTGAAGAGGCAGTTGGAATAATAATGATTTTGGAGTCAGATCCACCACTTTCTTTAAGCACGTGCGACAAAATTCCTTCTTCTATGAAGTCTAGTCCCTCGTTCTCAGTCTCCCCTTTGTCTTCATTTCCCCCTATTGGTATTAGTGTTCCTTTGGTTAAGGTCATTTTTCTTTTCAAAGTTTATTCTTACAACAAAGCAAAAATGATTATTAATTCTTATAAAAAAATCTATATTTATATAAAACAATGTCTACCCACTTTTAAATCTTTTTGTTATGAAGATTCGAGAAATTCGTGCGATGAGAGGACCAAATTACTGGTCGGTAAATCGACATAAGCTTATTGTAATGGTATTGGATATTGAAGAAATGGAAGAACGACCCACCAATACAATAGATGGTTTTTTAGAAAGACTCAAAGCGATGTTTCCTACTATGTATGAACATAGATGTTCAGTTGGTAAACCGGGGGGCTTCTTCGAAAGAGTGGAAGAAGGTACATGGATTGGGCATGTGATTGAGCATATAGCACTGGAACTTCAAACATTGGCAGGTATGGATGTTGGTTTTGGGAGAACAAGGGGTTATGGCGAAGAAGGAGTTTATAATGTGGTTTTTGCTTATATGGAAGAAGAAGTGGGTAAATATACCGCAAAGGCTTCTGTTAGAATTGCCGAGGCATTAATTGAAAACACGAAATATAGTTTGGATGATGATATTCAGCAAATGAGGGAGTTACGTGAAGAAGTCAGGTTAGGTCCGAGCACGGGTTCTATCATTGAAGAGGCAGAAAGCAGAGGAATACCCTGGATACGTTTAAATAAATATTCGCTATGTCAATTAGGATATGGAGTCAATCAAAAAAGAATTCAAGCCACAGTTACTAGTCAGACAAGTAATATTGGAGTCGATATAGCTGGTGACAAAGAGGAAACCAAATATTTGTTGGAAAAAGCTGAAGTACCTGTTCCGAAAGGTGAAATAATTAGATCAGAAGCTGGACTAAAAGAAGCAGTTGATTATGTTGGTTATCCCTTAGTAGTAAAACCCATCAGTGGAAACCATGGCCGAGGTGTGACAACTAATATTTTAAACTGGGAGGATGCGTTTATTGCTTTCAAAGCTGCAAAAGAAGTTTCGCGGTCTGTAATAGTAGAAAAATATATTACCGGAGAAGATTATCGTTTGTTAGTCATTAATCACAAATTGGTGGCCGCTGCAATACGTACAGCTGCTCATGTTGTTGGTGATGGGAAGTCAACGATCCAAGAGCTAATCGACAAAGTGAATGAAGATCCAAGAAGGGGTTATGGACATGAGAAGGTCCTCACAATGATTGAGGTCAACGATTTAACCTTGAGTATTCTTAAAGAAAAAGGAAAAACACTGGATATGGTTTTATCGGATGGTGACATAATGAAATTGAAAGATACTGCTAATTTAAGCACCGGTGGCACAGCTGAAGATGTAACTGATGTGGTGCATCCTTACAATATTTTTATGGCGGAAAGGATTGCTAAAATCATTGACCTGGACATTTGCGGAATTGATATCATGACAACTGATATTGGCAAACCCTTACCAGAAACCGGTGGAGCTGTTATTGAGGTGAATGCAGGACCCGGATTTCGTATGCATCTGGCTCCTGCAGTAGGATTGCCCAGAAATGTTGCAGGTCATGTAATTGACATGTTATATCAGCCGGGATCGACATCCAGAATTCCAATTATTG
>JAPUIM010000444.1 GCA_027297025.1 Bacteroidota bacterium
TCAATCATTTCCTCATCGGTAATGAAAGATTCAACCTCTATGCTCCTAATCTTTTCAGCCATTTGGATGTCAATGTCCAAGGTCTTGGCCAATACTTCATAGTTTTTATCTTTACTTAGGGTATTGAGTTTTTCAATGGCATTTTCTGAGATTTGAGTGTTGAGGAATTCAGAACTTAAAATGATGGAAGAACTGAAATAGGGAGCCGCGAAAAATCCTTTATAGATTCCTGCTAAAAGGCCAAGGACAAATAAAGGATACATAAGTTTTCGATACTCAATGGTAAGCTTCCTTATTTTGGCCAATCTATTGACCATACTATTCCCCATTCCGGAGAACATATTACCAATAGAGTGAAAAACACCTTGAAGATCAATTTCTTCTTCCCTCAGTGATTCTTGTTTTGAAATATTTGGTTTAGAGGACATTTGTAGAAAAATTTTGGCAAAATTATCAAAATATATCTTTTATCTACCATATTGTGCCCGAATTAACCAACCTCCTTTGCGAATATTAATGTTATGAGTGATTCCCCTGCAAGTATATTAGTCACCGGGGCGGCTGGTTTTATTGGGCTTCATTTGAGTTTAAGGTTATGTAATGAAGGATTTAAGGTAATAGGGATAGATAATCTTAACCCCTATTATGATGTGAAGCTGAAACAAAGCAGGGTTGCATTATTGGAGAAAGAACCCAAATTCAAGTTTTATCAGATCGATTTAAATAATAAAGAAGCACTTTTTGACATTTTCAAAGAAAGTGGATTTGACTACGTGGTCAATTTAGCTGCTCAGGCAGGAGTAAGGTACTCTATTCAAAACCCGGGGGCTTACATGGAAAGCAATATCCATGGATTTCTAAACCTTTTGGAGTCCTGTCGACATTATCCGGTCAAACATTTGGTCTACGCTTCCTCAAGTTCGGTATATGGTGCCAATACCAAAACTCCTTTTTCTGTGCACCACAACGTAGATCATCCCATATCACTATATGCGGCTACTAAAAAGGCCAATGAATTAATGGCCCATACATATTCTAGTTTGTACAATATTCCCTCAACCGGTCTCCGGTTCTTCACAGTTTATGGACCCTATGGCCGACCTGATATGGCGCTCTTTATTTTCACCAAAGCCATAATGGAAGGAAAACCCATCAATGTTTTTAATAATGGTAAAATGAAAAGAGATTTTACCTATATCGATGATATAATAGAAGGGGTTTTTAGCATAATTGATAGAATTCCCCAGCCCAATCCCGGTTGGGATGCCAAGAATCCTGATTCGGCCACAAGTTTTGCTCCCTATCGATTATACAATGTGGGTAACAATAATCCTGTGGATTTGATGCAGTTTATAGAAGTCATTGAAAAATGTTTAGGAAAAAAAGCTATTAAAAAATTTCAACCTCTTCAAGATGGAGATGTTCCTGTAACTTTTGCTGATATCGATGATTTAATGGAAGAAGTGAATTTCAGACCACAAACCTCTTTAGAAACTGGTATTCAAAAATTCGTAGACTGGTACAAGGATTACTATCAAGTGTAATTCGAGGCACTTCAAAAAGTCCGGCAACCCACGGTTGACTTACATTCTTTCCTATTAAATAAATCCGAAATGTTTTTTTAAAAATTTAAAATTCTTCACCTTTGCAGCATTTTAGCAAAAAATGAAAGGAATTATACTCGCCGGAGGGTCAGGTACCAGGTTATATCCGATAACGCTGGGAGTTAGCAAACAGTTATTACCGGTTTACGATAAGCCAATGATCTATTACCCACTATCCACTCTGATGATGGCGGGTATTCAAGATATATTGATCATTTCTACTCCACATCATCTACCCCTATTTAGTGAATTACTGGGGGATGGACAAAAATTAGGTTGCCGGTTTCAATATAAGGCACAGGAGCAACCTGAAGGGTTGGCCCAGGCATTTATTATAGGTGCGGATTTTATTGGTGACGATAAAGTGGCTTTAATTCTGGGCGATAACATTTTTTATGGCACCGGACTGTCCCAATTACTGCAAAGTCATAATGATCCGACTGGAGGAGTAGTCTTTGCTTACCATGTTAAAGATCCTCAACGTTATGGAGTGGTTGAATTTAACCACGATAATCAAGTGGTTTCCATCGAAGAAAAACCCGAAGTCCCCAAATCCAAGTTTGCCGTTCCTGGCTTATACTTTTACGACAACGAGGTGATTAAAATAGCCAAGAATTTAAAACCTAGTGACAGAGGGGAATTGGAGATAACCGACGTGAATAAGGTCTATCTTGCCCAAGATTTACTTAATGTTGGAGTATTAAGCAGGGGAACCGCCTGGCTTGATACCGGGACTTTTGATTCATTAATGCAGGCAGGCACCTATGTGCAGGTAATTGAGGAACGACAGGGTCTGAAAATCGGGTGTATCGAAGAGGTTGCTTTTAACATGGGTTTTATTGAACCCAAGCAATTAGAGAACATCGCAAAACCCTTATTGAATAGCGGTTATGGTCAATACTTAATGAATTTATTGAAATAATGAGAATAACCGAAACAGGTCTGGAGGGTTTGTTGGTAATTGAACCAAAGGTCTATAAAGATTCTCGAGGATTCTTTTTTGAGAGTTACAATAAAAGAACATTTCAGGAAATCACGGGTCAGGATGTGGATTTTATTCAGGATAACTTATCTCGATCAGGCTATGGGGTGCTGAGGGGACTGCATTTTCAGATTAACCCATTTGGACAATCAAAACTGGTGACTGTGTTGAAAGGCGAGGTATTGGATGTAGTGCTTGATATTCGTAAGGGATCACCGACCTACGGTAAATACTTCAGTCTGAAATTAAATGAGGAAAATAAGTTACAGGTTTTTGTGCCAAAAGGTTTTGCCCATGGATTTATTGTCTTGAGTGAATTTGCGGAATTTCACTATAAATGTGATAACTATTATACTCCGGATTATGAGTCGGGAATACATTATAATGACCCCGAAATCAACATTGACTGGGAACTTCCTTCCTCCGATATTAAGATCTCCGAGAAGGATAAGTCTTTAAAAACCTTAAAAGAAGCTGAAAACAATTTTTCCTACACGGTGGAACGCTTTAAAAATTATTGAATCTTATGATTGCATTCAAATGAACATATTAATAACCGGTGGAGCTGGATTCGTTGGCTCATCACTAGGGATATTAATCAAAAAACAATATCCTAATTATGAGGTGATTGCAATGGACAATCTCATGCGGAGAGGTTCTGAATTAAATTTGGTTCGTTTGAAAAAAGCTAGAATTAGGTTTGTTCATGGAGATATCAGAAATACAGAAGATTTTCAGCAAATTGATAAAAAGATAGATTTAATAATAGAGGCTTCCGCTGAACCATCGGTACTGGCTGGATTAAATAATTCTCCGGAGTATGTGATAAATACAAACCTGGTGGGCACCATCAATTGTCTAAATTTTGCTCAAAAACAAAAGGCCGATTTTATTTTCTTATCCACCAGCAGAGTATATCCAATTGCACAAGTAGAAGAAATTAAATTTGTTGAGGATGATACAAGATTTGCGATATCCAGTACACAGCATTTATCAGGGATCTCCAAAAAAGGTATTTCCGAGAAATTTCCATTGGATGGGTACCGGTCTTTCTATGGTGCTTCAAAGTTGGCAGCCGAGTTAATGATCCATGAATTTAATCAATTTTATGGGATCAAAACGGTGATTAATCGTTGTGGGGTACTTACAGGGCCCTGGCAAATGGGCAAGGTGGATCAAGGGGTGATTGTACTTTGGGTGGCCAGGCATTTTTGGAAAAATAAATTGGCCTATTTTGGTTACGGTGGTGAAGGCAAGCAGGTAAGGGATATTTTGCATGTCGAGGATCTTTGGAAGTTGATTGATTTCCAAGTACATAATATTGACAAGGTCAATGGTGAGATCTTAAATGTGGGAGGAGGGAGTGAGATCAGTGTCTCATTAATGGAATTAACGGACATTTGCAGAACGGTCACTAATAATGAGATACCTATTCAAAAAGTATCTGAAACTCGTCAAGCCGATATCAGGATATATATCACCGATAACTCCAAAGTGACCGATCTTACGGGGTGGACCCCCAATATTGCACCGGATGATATTGTAAGGGAGATTCATAGTTGGATCAAAAGCAATCAGGAATCCCTAATTGATATATTGAATTAGCTAATATGAAAAAATTGATAAAAGAAGGTTATGCAACCTTTTTACCCCTTTTAATATCAACCCAAAGAGGAGATAGAACTCAATTTCTAAGGTTTCTGATTACCGGAGGTCTATCAGCGGGAATTGAGTTCATATCGCTTATTGCCCTGGTAGAAATAATT
>JAPUIM010000445.1 GCA_027297025.1 Bacteroidota bacterium
ACATCTGGTAAAAGATATCCGCAATACGTTCCAGATCATTATTGATGCTGAGCAGACCCCTTATATTGGCTGAAGATATTTTACTGAGATTTCCTTCGGCAGCTTTGATTAAAAAATTGGCTATTTCCACTTCCATTCTGTCGGTATTTTCCTCATATCTCCGAACTTTGTCCATAAGTTTTGCCCGTTTCTTAATCTTCTTTTTAACAATTAGTTGTTGGATCATAGTGGACATCTTGCCAGTCAGTTTACCAAATTTAGCAATCTCCCTCCTGGCTTCTAATATGGATATCTCCGGGGTAGGCATAATATTCACCCCTATGTAATCCAATCTAAACTCTTCGTCATCACCCCTGGAGGGGACCATCTTAACTACCATTTTTCCAATAACTCTTGTGAACCATACCAGAAGCAACAGATTGATGATATTGAAAGAGGTATGAAAAATGGACAACGCAACGGGGATGGATTGAGGCTGATTTGGGTCTAAAGGAGAAACCCCAAGTGATTGATTCATATAATAGTCAATTCCTTGCAGAAACCAAGGAAATGCCAATACCATCCATACAACTCCAAAAACATTAAAGATAAAATGCGCCCGGGCCGACCGTTTGGCATGAACGTTCCCCACCAAAGCTGCCAGGTTAGCGGTAATGGTGGTCCCAATGTTTTCACCCAGAACCATGGCCGCGGCCATTTCAAAAGGGATCCAGCCATTATTAGCCATTACCAAAGTAAGTGCCATAGCTGCACTAGAGGATTGAACAATGATAGTAACCCCTGTTCCAATAAGTATAAAAAAGAGTGTGGAAAGTACCCCGTAATCGGTAAAGGAAGCAAGGAATTGTAAAATTTCCGGATTGGATTTCAGATCAGGCACCGTTGCCTTTAACTCATCAAGGCCCATAAACAATAAACCAAAACCAATCAAGACCTCACCCCAGGCTTTCAATTTACTATTTGAGACAAATAACAAAGGAAAACCAAAGGCAATAATTGGCAGGGAGAAAGTGGCAATTTTCACTTTGAAACCTACAATTGATATTAACCATGCGGTTACAGTGGTTCCAATATTAGCCCCCATGATCACTCCGATAGATTGCAGTAAGGTAAGGAGACCGGCATTAACAAAACTAACCACCATAACCGTGGTGGCAGAAGATGACTGAATTAGAGCGGTTATCAAAAAACCAGTTAAGACGCCAAAAAACCGGTTGGAGGTCATGGCTCCCAATATTTTCCGCATTTTTGATCCTGCTACCTTTTGGATTCCCTCGCTCATGATCTTCATGCCATAAATGAAAAAACCCAAAGCGCCTATAAGGACCAATGCATCTAATATTCCAAATTTCATAAGTATGAATTTCTGATATTCAACAGATAATAGACTGCTAATTGTAGAAAGTAAAAGTAATCAATGTCTTTGATTTCTAACGTTTACAAATTGTGAAATAAATTGTTGATTTTTAATGTTATGTTAATATTATTAGCAGCCAATACCAAGTCCGATGCGGTAGTTTTGTTGAACTTTCATATAATTATTAACTATTAAGGAATTGATGAGATATTTTTCTTTTGCATTTTTTTTCTTTTTTCTTCTCTATTTCAATGTTACTGCGCAAGATATAGGCTATACTACTTTTGGCAAAGGGGTGAGGATCATGGCTAGCGATTCCAGCTTTAGTTTGAAATTCTCAGCTCGGTTTCAAACCCGTTATGTAGGAGCCGTGAATCTGGAAGATAACAGCTACCAGGACAGGATATTGATCCGCAGGTGGAGACTTAAGTTCGATGGATTTGCCGTTGATCCCAGGCTAGTGTACAAGTTAGAACTGGGCTTTTCCAATCGCGATACAGGTGGTGGGGATATCATTCAAACTAATAATACTTCCAGGGTCATATTAGATGCAGTATTGAAGTGGAACTTTTATAAGAACTGGACGGTTTGGTTTGGCCAAACCAAATTGCCAGGTAACCGGGAACGGGTGATCTCCTCCCAAAAATTACAATTTGTAGATCGTAGCCTGGCCAATACACTTACCCTGGATAGAGACATTGGGGTGCAACTTAGGCATCATCATACCCTTGGAAAAGTGGTTGTCCGTGAGATCGGATCCATTTCCATGGGAGAAGGAAGAGATATTACAGTCGATAATGCTGGAGGTTATGACTACACTGCCAGATTGGAGATATTGCCATTTGGAACTTTCATAAGCAAAGGTGATTATTTTAGTGCAGATCTAAAAAGAGAACCTAGCCCCAAGTTGGCAATTGGATTAACCTATGATTACAATGATGATGCTTCTAAGTCAAGAGGGCAACTGGGCAGTTTCCTCAGTGAAGCAAGGGATTTACTCTCAATTCATGCCGATGCCATATTTAAGTACAAAGGTGTATCTTCTTTAGTTGAATATACCCATCGGGAAGTAGTAACCCGGGGACCGGTAATTTCCACCGATACGCTGGGAAATGTGACCGAGGCTTTCTTAACCGGTAACGGTTTTCAAATCTCAGGTGGATATTTACTAAAAAGCAACTACGAATTTGCCTTACGCTGGCATGGCTTTTTACCGGAAGAAGAAATCCAAAGAAATGATATTTATAGTTATGCTTTTGGCCTATCAAAATACATACGGGATCATAATCTAAAAGTGCAGAGCGACTTTACGTACAGTCAAATAGAAAATACCGATGATGCTTTTGTGATCCGTTTCCAAGTAGAACTATCTTTCTAATAGTAAATTTCTGCTCCTCCTCATTTCAGAATTTATTTAACCTACGGCTACTAACATTATGGATGTCCTTAAATTTGATCATCTATAAAGGATTTTTTTTGGTAAATTCAAGATTTCCAATACGGATTGATGAGAGAATTGATAAATAACCTATCAGGATTGTTTAAAACAGAGGTGGAACTACTCAGGATCGATCTGAAGGAAGACCTGGCAGCGGTTATCTCCAAGCTGCTATACGTATCATTGATATCACTGTTTTGCTTATTCATTCTCACTATGGTCAGTTTAAGTGTAGCCAGTTATCTCAATGAATTATATGCTAGTTCCTATTTGGGGTATTTAACAATTGCTGGATTTTATTTGGTATTAATTCTGATCTTGGTTATCCTCAACCATAGATTTGATCTCATTACAACCATAAAAAATTTTATCCTTCAAAGTTTTGTAAAAAAGGAGGACCAATAAAATAAAAGCCTATGCCAGAGGATATACTTTCATATAAAAAGAAAGAGCTTCAAAAAACATCAGAAGGTTATAAGCACGCCATTGAAGAACAGATCAAAGAGGGCTACAGGACCACAGAAAGGGTAGGAAAAGTGGTCCTGATTACAGGGGCAATTTTATTGGGAGGGTATACCATTTTAAAATTGATTTCTGGTGGAAAGAAAAAAAAAACTAAAATCCAACTAGCCTCCCGACTTTTCAACCAAGAAACTATTCCCGTTCAGGAAAGCTCCCTAAGTCAGCCTATTAAAGAACAAATTGTTCTATTTTTAGTTTCCATTGCCATAAAAAAATTAAAAAACTTTTTCGAAGAAGCCGAATCAAAGAATGAGTCAAAAGATTTATCATAAGCTGTTGGACAGAAAAAAGTTGGGTATAAAGACATTTGCTGTGTTGATAGATCCCGACAAAGTAAATGAATCCTCCTGTATAAAACTGGTGAATGCCTGCATTGAGAATCATGTGGAATTGTTGCTGGTAGGTGGCAGCTTACTTACTACTAACAACTTTCATCCTATCATTCAATTGATAAAACATAATTGCCAAATACCTTTAGTTATATTTCCAGGCCACAGCATGCACCTGGACCCCAAGGCCGATGGAATTTTGTTTTTGTCCTTGATATCCGGTAGAAATCCCGACTTCCTAATTGGCCAGCATGTGGTAGCTGCTCCAATGCTAAAAAAGAGTAATCTTGAGATCTTACCCACCGGATACTTATTGATCGATTCGGGTAAAAATACCACCGCTGCTTACATAAGCAACACTACCCCAATACCTCACAATAAACCGTCGGTGGCCGCCTGCACTGCAATGGCAGGAGAGATGCTGGGTTTAAAACTGATTTACCTTGATGCTGGAAGCGGAGCTAAGCGACAGGTTTCAACTAAAATGATTTCTTTGGTGAGCAAATGCATTGATGCTCCCTTACTTGTAGGCGGGGGGATCAACTCTTTGCCCAAAGCCGTACAGGCTTTAGACAGTGGGGCGGATATACTGGTGATGGGAAATGGGATTGAAAAGGAACCCGGATTACTGATAGATGTGGCCGAGAATATTTTTGCCCGAAATCAGGCCCTAAACATTCATTAAAGATTCCCTGCGTCTCATTTTCCCAGCAGGTATCCCGAACATCATTTTAAACCTTCTACAAAAGTAAGCGGTGTCTTTATAGCCAACCTCCTTGCCAATCTCTCTAATGCTTTTTTTAGAGGTCCTCAACAAATTTACCGCCATTTCCATGCGCTGGTACTCGATATAGTCTTGAGGATTTATTCCGGTGAGCATTTTAAAATATTGACCTACATAATCTTCCGATACGTTGGCCACACTGGCCAAAATCTTATTGGAGAGGTCTCCTCCTAAATTTTCTTTTATATAAGCAAAAATATCAATAAGTCGTGGATCTTTAAAATAGGTGCTATTGGTGGCCAATTGCTCGACGAATAACCGATGGGATAAGATGTACCTTATCAATTCTACCACTAGCCGTTCGGTTTGGATCTTCACTATCCTCTCCTTGCCAGGGAGATCGGAGCTACACTCATAGTTAATGTTCTTTACCAAAGAAGCGATTTCGTCACTGTTTTCCATCACAAAGGGTGGGATATCCAGTGATGCAAAAAAATTGACCGAATCAAATACCTTAGCTTCAAATGTTATGTAACTGTAGTTTTCTCCTACATCATTTTCAGCTTCGGTGGCATCATAAGGTTGTAAATATTTTTCCTTGTTATTGATGAAATCGTCATTGCTTAGGGTAACTGCGGCTCCACTTCCATAGGTCACCGATACCAGTTTACCTCCTGGAATAAATAGAACATCCTTGTTTTTTACTTTTACTTCCTCCCCACATTTTATCTCTCCTTTGTTCAGTAGGAGGACCGTATTTTCAACGTCATAGAAATTGTTGATGGTCAGGGGTTGTAATATTTTAATATTATTGGCCTTAATAAACCGGACGCCTAATGACTCGATTATTTTATTATAGTCTTCCATGCGCTTTATTTGGACATTATACCCAGCAAGTAGAATATGACTTTGGTAGAATAGATTTGTATAAATCTAATAAAAAAATTATGTAATGCAAAATCAAAGACTTTGACTTTCTATTAAAGCCTAAATAAACTCCATAGAATAGTTCGCCAAATGCAAATTGTGCTATTTTAAGAGGTTACGTGAAATCACAATTTTTTGGATTTCAGAGGTACCTTCATAGATCTGGGTGATCTTTGCATCCCTCATCAACCTTTCCACGTGGTATTCTTTTACATATCCGTATCCCCCGTGAATTTGTATTGCTTCAACCGTAACTTCCATGGCTATTTGTGAGGCATATACTTTGGCCATAGCACTGGCCTGTGAAAAATCTTTCTTGTGGTCTTTCAGATAAGCCGCTTGTAGGCATAATAGGCGAGCGGCATCAATATTGGTGGCCATATCGGCCAGTTTGAATTGTATGGCCTGATGTTGGACTATCTCCTTGCCAAATGCCTTTCGCTCTTTGGCGTATTTAACAGCCAGCTCAAAAGCGCCTGACGCTATTCCCAGGGCTTGGGAGGCAATACCAATCCTTCCGCCATTGAGTGTACTCATGGCAAAAGCAAAACCGAACCCATCTTCGCCAATCCTGTTTTTTTTAGGCACCTTCACATCAGTAAACATCAGTGAATGGGTATCGGACCCTCTAATACCTAATTTATTCTCTTTTTTACCTATAGTAAAACCATCTAGCCCTTTTTCCACGATAAAGGCATTTATACCTTTATGTCTTTTTTCAAGATTTGTTTGGGCCATTACCAAATATACAGAGGCAGACTTGCCACTAGTGATCCAGTTTTTGGTTCCGTTGAGCAGGTAATGATCCCCCTTATCCTCTGCCGTAGTTTTTTGGGAGGTAGCATCCGAACCAGCCTCAGG
>JAPUIM010000446.1 GCA_027297025.1 Bacteroidota bacterium
AATAAAGGACCTAAAAGATATGATCCAGGACAAAAATAAGGATGTGTTAATTGAAGTAGATGGTGGAGTAAATCTGGAAAATGCCAAACCACTTTTAGAAGCTGGCGCCAATGTACTGGTAGCGGGAAATTTTGTTTTTAAATCTAATAACCCTGAACAAACAATAAAAGGATTAAAAGACGTTTAAGGATGAACGGGACGGACTTTAATCCATGAAATTCTCTTTACACTGTTTTATTTTTTGTTTTCTAGCCGCCATTGATGTACTCGCTCAGACCGGTACACTCAAGGGCAAAATAATCGATCGTGATAATCGACCTATTGCTTCGGCCAATGTACTTTCCGACAGCCTGAGAATTGGTACGGTGAGCGACCTGGATGGAAATTTCAGCCTTACTTTACCGGCGGGTGTAAATGTGACCATCCAAATAAAATATGTGGGCTACAAACAACTCGAACAAAAGGTGTTTTTACAACCAAACCAGAGCTTATTCCTGGAGTTCAACCTGAAGAGGGAAATTAAGGTATTGGATCAGGTGGAGATAATAGGAGCAGATGATGCTATTAGGAGGCAAATTAGCATTACCAAAATCGACCCAAAAGCTGCTAAGCTAATTCCTTCGGCTTTCGGAGATTTTACCAGTGTTTTGGCAACCTTACCCGGGGTAACCAGTAATAATGAGCTTTCTTCCACCTATTCAGTTAGAGGAGGCAATTTTGATGAAAACCTGGTTTATGTTAATGGGATACCTATCTATCGCCCATTCCTAATAAGGGCGGGACAGCAAGAAGGATTGAGTTTTATTAACCCCGATTTAGTAGAAAATATTGAATTCTCAGCAGGAGGTTGGCAACCACAATATGGCGATAAACTTTCTTCAGTTCTGAATGTTAAGTACAAAGAGCCCAGTTCCTTTTCCGGTTCGGTGACGCTTAGTTTATTAGGGGGAGGTGTACACCTGGAAGGAACCAATAACAACAAAAGATTAAATTATGCGGTTGGCGCACGACATAAAAGATCGGAATACCTACTTGGCACTTTAGAAACGGAAGGGGAGTATTTGCCAAGGTTCACCGATTTGCAGACTTTGGTCAACTATGAATTAGGAGAATCAGGCCGAACCAAATTGGGAGGCCTATTCTCTTATGCCCGCAACCGATACCTCACTGAACCGGAAAATCGTGAAACCACCTTCGGCACTTTGAATCAGTCTTTCCGTTTATTTGTAGCATTCGATGGCCGGGACATCCTGCAATACGATAGTTACCAGGGAGGGATCAAACTCAGTCATAAATTCTCAAAAAAGTTCAAAAGTGATTTTATTGTTTCAGGACTCCTCACCAGAGAACGCGAATTTTTTGATATAGAAGGGGGTTATCGATTGTGTGATGTCAATAAAGACCTTACATCAGCTGATTTTGACGAATGTGCAGTTATAAGGGGGATTGGCACCAACTTTCAAAGTGGAAGAAATACCCTGAATGGTACTATCATTAATATTCAAAACCAATCCAGCTACTTAATTAATAATACTAACCAAATTGAATTTGGTTTCATCTTTGGGCATGAAAACATTGACGATCAGTTGGATGAATTTTCTTTTATAGATTCGGCCGATTTTGTAACCATTGAAGAAGTGTTAATAAATGAAATTAAGATCAATTCCAATCGCCTGGAAGGATATGTACAACACTTTAGCACTTTCAACATTCATTCAGTTACCTATGGGGTTCGGTTGAACTACTGGGATTTTAGTGATCAGCTTTTAGTAAGTCCACGATTACAATACTCCATTAAACCCAAATGGCAAAGGGATATCATTTTCAAGGCTGCAGTGGGTTACTACCAACAACCGCCCTTTTACCGGGAGTTAAGGAACCGTTCTGGTCAGCTTAATCCCCAGGTCAAAGCCCAGAGTTCTGTGCACACTATCGTGGGAGTGGATTACGAGTTTTTCGTGTGGGGTAGGAAGTTCAAATTTTTGACCGAGGCTTATTATAAATACCTGTACAATGTAAATCCCTATGATATAGACAATGTTCGTATTAGATACCACGCCAACAACCAGGCCAAAGCCTTCGCCACAGGCATTGATTTTAGAATTAACGGTGAGTTCATTGAAGGCACCCAATCCTGGTTCAGTCTGGGGTTATTACATACCAAAGAAGATCTGGATGGGGATGGGCAGGATTATACCCGAAGGCCTACTGATCAATTGATCAATCTGGGGATATATTTTGAGGACCATTTTCCCAACGATCCCTCATTGCGTATGAACTTAAGCTTGTTGTATGGCAGTGGTTTGCCTTTTGGTCCACCTGATAATGATGAGTTCAGGAATTTTTTCGATGGTGAAGCCTATCGACGGGTGGATATTGGATTTTCTAAAATTTTCATCATCGAAAAGACCTTAAGATCACTGCGGATAAGCGCAGAGATCCTTAATTTATTGGGCTCCGATAATACCATATCCTACATTTGGGTGAAGGATGTGAACAACGTACAGTTTGCAGTTCCCAATTCATTATCGGCACGCTTTTTGAATATTAAGTTAATAGCTAGAATTTGATAGAAACCTAGGCAAAAACAATTAACTTTGAGGTCGAAATAAAGGACATCGTAATGAAACAAATCTTAAAATCATCTTTATTCGTTTTAGTAGTGGCTGCTGTGGCTTTGGGCTGTTCGAAAAGGACAGTAACCAGAGTAAACCCCGACCAACAAATTGACCTAAGTGGACGTTGGAACGACACCGATTCCCGCAAGGTGGCCAATAAAATGGTGCAACAATTTTTAAACAGCCCCCGATACCAAAATTTTGCCAGAGAGAATGGGGAAACCCCTACCATCATTGTGGGATACATAAAAAACAAAACCAGCGAGCACATTGATGCGGATAACTATATTAAAAAATTTGAAATGGAAATTTTTAACTCCGGCTTGGCAGATCTGGTAGAGTCCCCTGAATTCCGGGAAAAGTTGAGGGAAGAAAGAGCTGATCAACAAGAATTTGCCTCAAAGGAAACCGCTGCCCGATGGGGTATGGAATATGGGGCAGACCTAATGTTATTTGGTACCATGACCTCCGAAACCGATACTTACGAAAAGAAGAAGGTGGTCAATTATATCACCACTCTTTACCTTACCGATATGGAAACCAATAAAAGAGTTTGGTACGGACAAGAAGAGATCAAAAAGTACATAGTTAACTGAAAGTAGCTACATCCAGCAGTGCGGAAAATAGTCAGCTTTAAGATATGGGCACCGATATTTTTTGGTGCTCTCCTTTTTTCCTGCGCCACCTATTATGAAGTCCATCGCGAGTTTAATAAAAACTTTGAAATGGGTAATATAAAGGCGGCGGACAAAATATTGGCTAATGACAAAAAATCTGCTACCGGAAAAGCCCGATTTTTATATTTTACCAACCGAGGTGTAGCCAATTCTTTTTTGGGCGAATATGAATTATCCAATGACTTTCTAGAGAAGGCCTACATTTTTGTAGAGGACTACCAGCGTAATTATTTAAACGAAGCAGTTTCGTTTCTTTCTAATCCCAATTTTGTGGTCTATCCGGGAGAAGATCACGAAAAGCTACTGATCCATTATTATAAGGCGCTCAATTTCCTTAAAATAAACGACCGTGAATCGGCCCTGGTGGAGTGTCGCCGTATGGATATTAAATTACAACAGCTGAGCGATAAATATAAATCCGACAAAAAGTACAAACGAGATGCTTTCATACATACATTGATGGGTATTATTTACGATGCAGATCACGATTACAATAATGCTTTTATCGCTTATCGGAATGCTCTTAACATCTATCAGGAAGACTACAATGAACTTTTCGGAATGCGACCACCACGACAGTTGAAAAAAGACCTGTTGCGCACTGCTTATTTGACTGGATTTTATGATGAGGTGGCCTATTACGAAAAGGAGTTTAACATGAAATACCTTCCTCACAAGCAAAAAACCGGTGATTTAGTGTTCTTTTGGAATAACGGACTGGGGCCTGTAAAATCAGAGTGGGGGATCACTTTTACCATTGTAAAAGGTGAAGGAGGTTTTGTACATTTCAGGAATGATGAACATGGATTTTCATTTCCCTTTTTTCTTCCCGATGATGAAGAAGATAAGGATAAAAGAACGGATTTAGTGGAAGATTTGAGAATTGTAAGGGTTGTGTTTCCTAAATATGTGGAACGTCCGCCTTTATTTACCGATGCCTTTTTGAAGGTAAAAGGTAAAAATTACAAACTTCATTTTGCTGAGAATGTCAACGATATAGCCTTCAAAACTTTGCAAGAGCGTATGTTGAAAGAATTTGGACGAGCGCTTTTAAGATTTTCGTTGAAGAAGTTGGCGGAAAAACAGGCCCGCGACCAAAACGAAGGTCTCGGAGCGTTGGTTGGAATTTTCAATGCTGCCACCGAAAAAGCTGATACCAGAAACTGGCAAACCATACCTCATAGTATATATTACGCCAGGGTACCATTACCAGAAGGTAATCAACAGGTGTCCTTCCACACCCAAAGCAAACTGGGAAAAGAATTGAATCAAAAACATCAACTGAGTTTCAATGTCAAAGCGGGTAGCACCATCTTTCATACCTTTCACTCTTTGGAGATCTCGCCGGAATATCACAGGAGCGGTTACTATTAATTCGGAATTACTAATTACGAATTAAAAATTAGGGATTTGGAATTAAGAAATTGGGACTTGATGCAGTGGAAATTGGTAAGTCCAATTGAATTCTTATCGGTGAAAAATTGTTTATTGTCGAAATTAAGAAGTTGGAACTTGCAATTAATAATATGATCCTATTTCTTCGCATGCTAAATAGAAATTTTTACAACTAAATAGACTTAAAATGAAAAAATTGAATGTGTTGTTGAGCCTGGTAATGTCGCTGATGCTGGTGGGTAACCTATCTGCCCAGGAGGAGATCTC
>JAPUIM010000447.1 GCA_027297025.1 Bacteroidota bacterium
TGTGATTCCACGTTTAGTCGATTTATTATAAAGATAAGAAATGTGAGGCATATCCATTCATCAAAGATTTGCATGATATCCATTGGATTTTGTGATCTATATCATTTTTGATATCCGCACCAATTACCAAAAAACCGTATCTTTATTTTAACGATTAACATGACTCTTTATTCAGCATGAAAATAGGCCTTGGTCAAATAGAAGTTAGACCCGGCGCTCCAGAGAAAAATATGGAGACCATGCTGACCATGATCGAGCAAGCCAAACAGGAAAAATTGGATCTGATCGCTTTTCCTGAGCTTTGCATCTCAGGCTACTTGCTTTCAGATCTTTGGCTTAACCGGGAATTTTGCCTGGACATGATGACCTATAATGAGCGGATCAGGAATGCCAGCGAGGGGATTGCCATTGCCTATGGAAATATTTTTGTAGATGAAAATATCAACCGGAGATTAGGGGATGACAACTTCTATCCCAACAAAGACGGACGGGTAAGAAAGTACAACGCCATATATATTTATCAAAACGGTAAGGCCTGTGAACGACTAAAGGAAACACATTTGCTTCCCCAAGGTGTGCAACCCAAGACCCTTTTTCCTAATTATCGATTTTTTGATGACGAACGGTATTTTTTCTCATTGGAAAATATTGCCAAAGACATGGAAGTAACCCTGGAATCACTATTACAGCCCTTCTTTGTGGAAATACAAGGAGATTCAGTACCCATAGGGTTTGAAATATGTGAAGACCTATGGTGTAACGATTATCGAAAGAGTGGAAGACCAATCAATGTAACCAAAGGATTAGTCGAAAACGGAGCACAGTTAATTGTGAACCTGTCAGGGTCGCCATGGACCTATGGAAAGAATAATGCGCGTGACCGAAGGGTGAGATTTTTAGAACAGGATGTTGGCAAAGACAGCGTCCCCTTTTTATATGTGAATAATGTAGGTGCACAAAACAATGGCAAGAACATCATCACTTTTGATGGGGGTTCCACAGTTTATAATGCCAAGGGACTTCCAGTCATGTTTAATCAACAACCCTACCAACCCGAATTACTGTTGGTGGATGATCAAAGTCTGGAAAAAGTGACAACTCCCCGTATAGAACTTCCCAAAATTGCCTTGAAATATAAAGCCATTATAACCGGAATACAGCATGTGAAAATAATGAATGGCTGGGAACAAGACCCCGATTTTGTGGTAGGGATGAGCGGTGGAATAGATAGCTCGGTGGTAGCTGCCTTATTGGTATTGGCGGTGGGTAAAGAAAAGGTGCTGGGGGTAAACATGCCAACCATTTACAATACCGATAAAACCAAGAATGCGGCAAAGCAAGTGGCAGAAAAACTGGAAATTGAATATTGGGAAGTGCCCATACAAAAGCTGACCGAATCACATCAAGAGATCTTCAAGGAGCTGGATAGCAAACACCCTAGCTCGGAAGCCGCCAGGTCATTGTCAGATGAGAATATTCAGGCAAAGATCAGGGGATCCTCCATTTTATCTAATATTGCCGGCCGCTATGGTCGAATGCTCACTAACAATGGAAACAAAGTGGAAATTGCCCTGGGATATGTCACTTTATACGGCGATGTAAACGGTAGCCTGGCCCCCATTGGAGATTTGACCAAATCGGAAGTATATCAATTGGCCGAGTATCTCAATAATGAAATTTTTGAACACCCGGTATTCCCTCCTGAGATGTTGATGGATGACCTATTTATTTTTGATGAATTAAAAATTGCTCCCAGCGCCGAACTGAAAAATCAGCAGGTAGATCCCATGAAATTTGGTTATCACTGTGCGTTGGTGGAGGCGCTTACCAATTTTATTCGAAAAACCCCCGAAGATATATTGAACTGGTACCTGGAAGGCACATTGGAACAGCGCCTACAAATAAGCCATTCACTCATACAAAGGTGGGGCATCGATGATCCGGAGGTTTTCGCAAAGGACTTGGAGTGGGTAACCCAGTCTATTCAAAAGAATGTCTTTAAACGAATCCAGTCACCCCCCATCATCGTGACCAGCAAATCCGCTTACGGCTACGATCTGAGAGAAAGTCAACTGGGTTACCACCAAACCCGTAAATATAGATCCCTTAAGAAAAAGGTGTTGACGCTGAAGAAATACCAGCCACAATCTCAATCCCAGATACCGACTTGATATTAGACCTCGCGATGACGATGTCTAGTTATTCATATCATTGCGAGCAACGCGAAACTTGCCTACCATGCCTACGACAGGTAAACCGGTAAGCAGGCAAAATCAATTCAAAGCCCCGGATTCTCCATATAATCCAGGGTGAGATGAGTCAGGGCCCGGACTCCCAACAAAAATCCGCTTTCATCCAGATAAAAATCAGGGGTGTGATGGCCGGGAACATTCTTGGGATCCTTATCAGATGGGCATCCTCCTAAAAAGAAAAAGAAGGAAGGCACCTTTTCTGCGTAAAAAGCGAAATCCTCGGCCCCGGTGATGGCTTTGGCTAGTACCACATTATCCTTGCCTGCCACCGCTTCCAGTGTGGGCACTACTTTTTCAGTAAGAGCCAAATTGTTGTAGGTAACGGGATTGCCAATGAAGATATCTACTTCAGCGGTGGCACCGGCACTTTCAGCTATTTTAGTGGCGGTAGTCTTTATTTTTTGGTG
>JAPUIM010000448.1 GCA_027297025.1 Bacteroidota bacterium
AAATTCAGAATGCAAGCGATACAGTATGATCCGGAAAGTCTGGAAAAGAGCCGAGAACCAATAATATCTATGAGATAAAAATATATTGGCCAGGCTTAAACATTAAAACCAATAGAGGCTTGATATGAGTGCATTAAGAAATATGCGATATGGGATATTCTTTTATATTATCCTTCAATCCTGTCAAACCGGTGAAGAGAATCAAAACCATCAACTCAGGCTTTTTTCACTACTCTCTCCTAAGGAAACTGGTGTGAATTTTCAAAATTTGGTTGTGGAGAATGAAAAGTACAATCATTTGAACAACGATATGATTGTGGCGGGCGCAGGAGTGGCGGTTGGGGATATCAACAATGATAGTTTACCCGATCTGTACTTTGCCGGCAACCAGGTTCCTGACCGTCTATATTTGAATTTGGGTAACTTGAAATTCAAAGATATCACCCAGAACCTTGGTATTGGGGATTACAAAACTTGGTCAGCCGGAGTTACCATGGCCGATGTAAATAATGATGGCTACCTGGATATATATGTTTGTAAAAGTGTTCAGGGCAAACCTCAATTAAGCGGAAACTTACTGTATATCAACAACGGTCCCACTTCCTTTAATGGGGAGGTAACCTTTACGGAAAAAGCCATAGATTATGGTCTGTCCGACCGGGGATTTTCGGTACAAGCGGTTTTTTTTGATGCCGATAGAGATGGGCTATTGGATATGTACCTGGTAAATCAACCCCCCAGTTTAGGCAAGAGATCAGGAGGAACTCCCAAGGGTGTAAATGCACAGACCATCACCTATAGTGATAAGCTTTACTGGAACAAGGGCAATGGCAAATTTCAAGACGTAACCATGGAGGCAGGTATGCTGAATCGGGCTTACGGTTTATCCGCTACGGTTGGTGATTTTAATAATGATGGTTGGTCGGATATTTATGTAGCGAATGATTTTGAACGGCCTGATTACCTATACATAAATAATGGAGATGGCACCTTTAAGAATCACATAAATCAAGCAATAAAACATATTACCAATTTCAGCATGGGTACTGATGTGGCAGATTATGACAACGATGGCCTATTGGACATCATGGTGGTGGATATGGTTGCAGAAGACCACATAAGGATCAATACCAACATGGGAGGGATGAACCCTAAAAATTTCTGGAGGTTAGTGAATAACGGATGGCACTATCAATACATGTTCAACACCTTGCAACGTAATAATGGCAATGGCACTTTCATTGAATTGGCTCATCTGGCGGGTATCTCCAACACAGATTGGTCCTGGGGTCCTCTCTTGGCCGATTTCGACAATGATGGTTGGAAGGACTTATTTGTGACCAACGGAATCAAAAAGAATTTACGGTATACTGATCTCAATCAACAGATCACCCGAAAACTAGATAGTCTGGAGCTTATCGCTGAGAAAGAGGGTAAATCTTTAAAAGAGGTAATAGATATAATGGAGTTCGTGAAAATGACTCCAACCGATCGCATTTCAAACTACATCTTTAAAAATAATGGAGATCTGGTTTTCACCAAGAAAAATCAGGAATGGGGTATCGATGTGCCCAGTTTATCCAATGGTGGCGCGTACGCTGATCTGGATATGGATGGGGATTTGGATCTAATAGTTAACAACGTTGATGAGTACGCCTTTTTATATCGTAATAATTCAGAACAACTCGATCGAAGTAATTATTTGCGAATCAAAGTATTGGATTCGATTGGGAGTCCGGCATACGGGGCCAGGGTTATACTTTATAAAAATGATCAATTATGGCAGGTGCAGGAGTTGACTAATGTAAGAGGCTATATGTCAAAAAGTGAAGACGTGTTACATTTTGGACTTGGTGAAGAGAACTTAGTAGAGGAAGTTATGATTCAATGGCCTCAGGGCAAAACTTATTCCTTGAAAGAAGTTCCTTCCAATCAGCTATTGTGGATTGGTCCTTCTTCTGCAGACATATTAGAATCCCCTGTGAAAGAAGTATCACTTTTGTTTAGGGAAGTCACTAAGGAGTTAAAGATTAATTATAAGCATAAAGAGAATCAATACAACGATTACCTACGGGAGGTACTGCTTCCTCATAAAATGTCAAATTTTGGTCCCGGCCTGGCAGTAGGAGATGTGAACGCAGATGATTTGGAAGACTTTTATGTAGGAGGAGCCTCTGAATATCCTGGAGTAATGTTCATTCAAAGCCCTGATGGAACTTTTTACCGATGGCAACAGGACATTTGGGAAGAGGATAAAATGCATGAAGATCTTGGGGCAGAGTTGTTTGATTCTGATAATGATGGAGATCTGGACTTATATGTAGTTAGTGGGGGAAACGAGTTTGAGGTCGGATCGGAATTGTTGCAGGATAGGTTGTATTTAAACGATGGAAGTGGCAATTTTTACCGGTCAAAAAATGCTTTGCCTCAAATTTTAACCAGTGGTTCCTGTGTAGAAACGGGTGATTATGACGGGGATGGGGATTTGGATTTATTTGTGGGCGGTAGATTGGTACCAGGTAAGTATCCATTGCCGGCTTCAAGCCATATATTGCGCAATGAAGGAGGCCGGTTTGTGGATGTAACTGGAGAAATTGCCCCAGGCCTACAAAGTGCAGGATTAGTAACAGCTGCAGCCTGGACGGACTTCTCAGGAGATGGGAATTTGGATTTGGTAATTGTAGGTGAATGGATGCCCATCAGTTTGTGGGAAAACAAGGGAGATGAGTTTGTGAATGTAACCAATTTGGGCGGACTATCGGAAACTACCGGATGGTATTATAGTGTGTCCTCTGAAGATATGGATGGAGACGGGGATATGGATCTGATCGCAGGTAATCTTGGGTTAAATTATAAATACAAAGCCAGTAAAGAAGCCCCATTTGAAATTTACAGTCATGATTTCGATGATAATGGAAAATTAGATATTGTTTTGGGTTATTACGAGCATGGAGAAATATATCCATTAAGAGGTAAATCCTGTTCTACAGATCAGCTGCCTATGCTTCAGGAAAAATTTCCTACCTATGAATCTTTCGGAAATGCAAATTTACGAGATGTCTATGGAGAAGGTTTGGACGTGGCCATCAACTACAAGGCCCAAACCTTTGCCAGCAACTATCTGGAAAATAAAGGAGATGGGAAATTCGAGATCCATCCCCTCCCTAATGGAGCTCAGGTATCTTCAATTAATAAAATCATTATAAAAGACTTCAATGAGGACGGTCATAAGGATCTGTTGATGGCGGGAAATTTATATCCTGTGGAAATAGAAACCCCACGCAATGATGCCAATATGGGCATGTATTTGACTGGTGATGGAAAAGGAAATTTCAAGATTGTTCCTCTGACAAAAAGTGGCTTTTTCGCACCCCATGATGCCAAAGATATGGAGTTGATCAATTTGGGTAAAGGTAAGGATATGAAAACGGTAATATTGGTGGCCAATAATAAGTACCATCTGCAAGCCATAATGCACACTCTAGAAGGTTCCAATATTAAAAAACCCCGGCTGATTTCATATTCCCAGCCCTAGTGTCATGTCAAGTGTGCTGTGTCGGGTAAGTCGCAGATATTTTATGCTCAGACAAGGCGGAAAATATGCGCATAGCCATAGCTACGTAAATATTTTTTACGCAGTATAAGCATAAAAGAGCAAGACTTGGCTCGTGCTTGACATGACACTGGCTAAGTTTTAATGGAATTTTTCTTTATTTCCAGTTGTCTGGATTTGTGGAGGCAGGAACTCAAACTCAGTGACTAAAATCACATTGTCTTCATTTTGGTTGATCTTGAACTCCCTTTCCTCGGAAGCAAAATCGAAATCTTCGGAAAACACTAAATTTTCAATTGATTCAGAAATGAATGGTACCTGTTGAGGAAACCGTGTCTGCAAAAATATTTTGAATCGAG
>JAPUIM010000449.1 GCA_027297025.1 Bacteroidota bacterium
TGATAATTAAGCATGATAAATTTTCCGTGCGGGCTATAAATCAATGATCAACGCGCTTCTGTAGGAGATAAGCACCAAATTTCTTAGATCGGGAGCCACGCTGTATTTCATGATAGGGTATTTAAATCCAATCTCAAAATTCTTAACCCCATCCTGAACGTTCCAAAAGATTATCTTCGATTTATTGGGGTTGACATTTTTTCTACCCACTATGAATTGGTCATTCACTACCTTTATATCATATAGTTTGGAATTGGGGAGCAGGAAAAGATTTTTATCATCATTGACCTTCCAAACTTTTATCCATTCACTTCCCGAAATTGAAACTACTATGGTGGCATCATATGCAAAATATGCCCTGGTTACGCATTCATTGTGTTTTTCATAAACCCTGATTTCTTCCAGGGAAGATCTCTTGAAAACAATTAACTTTTTAGAACACCTTTGTGAAGAATCCCTGGTTCCCACCAGTAACAGGTCATGTTGGGCATTATAGTCGAATATTTGCGAGTGCCCTGGGGGAAAAGGATAGGTGACCTGTGCCAGGTCCCGGTTGTAGTTTACTATTCCGTGTTGGGTGGACAACAAAAGATTTTGGTCATCCAGGAAAAAGATCTTTTGTGGGATTTTCTTATCAGACAATCGAAAATGGTTCGCTGGTTTTTTCGATTCAATATCATAGACGTCTATCCATCCCTCAGAATTGGTCGATGCCAGTAAATTACAATTCTGGCTAAATGTCAAGGTGTGAATGCCAATATTTTCTCCTTGTTTGAATTCTTGGGAAAGGCCCCCGGATTTTAAATCCCAAACTCTTATAGTACCTGCGTTGTCGCCGGTTACAAAGATCTTACCACAGGGTGAAATTTCGAGGCTGGAATAATAAGAATCCAGCTCATTGAGAATGATCCTTTCCTTTATCTGAGCAGGCAGGAGTTGCCAGCTGAATAACAACACGACTATGAATAAGGTCCTTAAGTATTTATGCATAGGTAATTACCATATGTCTAAAACCACCACCCTGGCTTTTAAAGATGATTTTTCCGCCAAGGTTTGTGAGACACTAACGTTGGCAATTAAGTCTAAGTTAAGAGTTTAAAGCTGAGGAACAGAAAACTTTTGATCCAGTTCGCTAATTATGAATTTATTACAACCCTTGATTGAACCACTCGATAGATGAGTCGTTTGTGAGGTCACAAACGATGGCAATGAGTCGATAGTGAGCTTTAATAATCTTTAAGATCTTTCCTTTGAAACTCCTATTGAACCGTTCAAATGGTATTATTTTGTGGTTTTATTACAATTGAGTATTCTTACAATGGTTATTGAACTCGTTTGATTAGAATCCACCTGGACATATTATGATAAAAAAACAAGGAATACTCGGATTGGCTTGGTTACTGGTCTCATTCAGTATGATTGCCCAAAATGTAAAGTTTAGCGCCAGAGATATTGACATACCCTATACGAAATACCTGTTGCCAAATGGTTTGACACTGGTTGTTCACGAAGACCATAAAGCCCCTATTGTGGCGGTGAATATGTGGTATCACGTGGGTTCTAAAAATGAAAAACCCGGCAAAAGCGGTTTTGCCCATCTTTTTGAGCATTTGATGTTCAATGGAAGTGAAAATTATAATGATGATTATTTTCAGGCACTCGAAAGAATTGGAGGCACAGACCTCAATGGAACCACCAATAGGGATAGGACAAATTATTTTCAAAATATACCAATAGCTGCATTAGATCAGGTGTTATGGCTTGAATCCGATCGAATGGGACATTTGTTGGGGGCCATAGACCAAGCCAGATTGGATGAGCAAAGAGGTGTAGTTCAAAACGAAAAAAGGCAAGGAGAAAACCAGCCTTATGGAAGGCAACGGGACTTGTTGACCAAAGCCATGTACCCCAAAGGCCATCCCTATTCATGGACAGTAATTGGGGACATGGAGGATCTTAATGCTGCTTCATTAGAGGATGTTCATGAATGGTTTAAAGCTTATTATGGAGCTGCCAATGCTGTAATAGCCATTGCCGGGGATATTAGCCCTGATGAGGCACAAAAAAAAGTTAAAAAATATTTTGGTGACATTCATTCCGGGCCAACTATAAGTCGTCCAGAAGTAAACATACCACAACATTCATCAAATACCCGTGAATATTATCAGGACAGGGTACCGGAAGCAAGATTTATGAGAGTATGGAACACTCCACAATATGGTAGTGTGGAAGATATTTATTTTGATGTTATCTCTTCTATTCTTTCTACTGGCAAAAATTCGAGGTTGTACAAAAGATTTGTATATGAAGATCAAATTGCTTCATCCGCCAACGCTTATCAGGCTTCCTCGGAAATAGCCAGCACTTACAATATTCAAATAAATGCCAAATCAGGGGTTGATATCCAAGATATTGAGAAAGTAGTCAATGAAGTAATGGATGATTTTATCAAAAACGGGCCGACCCAGAAAGAGTTGGATCGTGCGAAATCGACTTATTTCTCAAACTTTATAAAAGGCATGGAACGAATCGGCGGGTTCGGCGGAAAATCCGATATACTGGCTTCCGGAACAACTTATCATGGCAATCCTGAACATTACAAAAAAGTGCTTGGATATGTTGAAAATGTGACCATTGAAGAAATAAAAGCAACCGCTCAAAAATGGTTAACCAAATATCACCATACATTAATATGCACTCCTTTTCCGGAATATGTGAATGATGCTTCGGGGGCCGATCGTTCCAAGTTACCCGAATTGGGAGAACCGGTGGCTTTTAAGTTCCCGGTTATTCAGCGCACCACCCTCAAAAATGGAATGAACGTAGTTTTGGCGCAAAGAACCGGTGTGCCTACTGTTGTTGTGGATATGATGGTTAACGCCGGTTACAGTTCTGATCAGTTTGCTTCACCAGGTACAGCAACACTTGCCATGAACATGATGGATGAAGGGACAAAAAATATGACTTCACTTCAGATAAATGAAAAACTACAATTTTTGGGAGCCAGCCTAAGAACTTCCTCCGATTTAGACATATCGTACATTACCTTAAATACATTGATGCCTACCTGGAAGGAAAGTCTAAGCTTATTTGCCGATGTAGTACTTAACCCCGCATTTCCTGAAAAAGAATTTGAAAGGTTAAAGAAAGAACAGATTGCCACCATTCAACGGGAAAAGTCGCGACCCATATCAATGGCTCTAAGGGTAATGACAAAATATATGTATGGCGACGGCCATGCCTACAGCCTCCCTTATACCGGAAGTGGGTTCGAGGAAACCGTCTCCAAGTTGACCCGTGAAGATCTTGTATCATTTTACGATAGATGGATGAAGCCCAATAATGTTACTATTGTGGTAGTAGGTGATATTAGTTTGAAAGAGCTTACAGTCGAGCTTGAAAAATATTTTGCAAAATGGAAAAAAGGAGAAACACCAACAAAAAATATTAGTGTAGTGAAGCCCCCGGATGGCAACAAATTATACTTTATGGACAGGCCGGAATCCCAACAATCCGTAATTATTGCCGGACACCTTACAAATCCTTACGGTGAAGTTTCAGAGATTGGACGAGAAGCTATGATTGGAGTTTTGGGTGGCCAGTTTACTTCCAGAATAAATATGAATTTAAGAGAAGATAAACATTGGGCTTATGGCGCCGGAGGTTTTGTTATTGGTGCTAAAGGCCAGCGGCCGTTTGTATTGTATGCACCGGTACAAACTGATAAGACTGCTGAATCTATTCAGGAAATGATAAAAGAAGTTAACCAATATGTAGGGGATAACCCCATTACACAAGAAGAGCTGGATAAAATAAAAGGCAATACCGTGCTTAAGTTGCCCGGTAAATGGGAAACCAATAATGCGGTATCGAATTCCTTGAATACTTTGGTGAAAT
>JAPUIM010000045.1 GCA_027297025.1 Bacteroidota bacterium
AAGACGCAGTTTAAAACATGTCAATATTGAATCAATGGCTGAAGCAGACCATCTTTTCTCAATGCTGATGGGTGATGAAGTGGCTCCCAGACGAGAATTTATAGAAAGAAACGCGAAATATGCCAATGTAGATATCTAGTTTCTGTATTAGATTGCTAATTTTAAAGTTAAAGGGTTCTGATAATGAACCCTTTTTTATTTATTATAAAATGATCATTACAGCACCAGCAAAGTAAGTTCATGAGCCGTGATCTCAGCTGGCTTAAGTTTGGCTACAGGTAATTCAGGTTAATACCCCATGTTTTCTTCCATGGTGTATCAAACCTATCATCCCTTCTCTTGTAGGAAAGAAATAGCAAACTCTAAGAAAAATTAGGCTGTCTCAACCAACCATATATTCAACCTGTTCGTGGTGGTAATATCATGGCAAGTATCAGTTGAATATGAGAATCCAATTGAGTATAGTTCTTTTTGCATTAAGACTCCTGTTCTTTCACCAAACCAATGCTCAAGAAAAGTTTACCGTGAGTGGGACTATTACCGACAATGAAGCCGGGGAGGCGCTTATCGGGGCCAATGTCAATGTGCCTGCCCTTAAAACCGGAACCAATACCAACAACTATGGTTTTTACTCACTTACCATACCCCATACCGATAGTTTAGAAATCGTTTTCTCGCATATTGGCTACGCCGTTCATGCAAAAAAGATCCATCTTAATAAGAATATTGAGCTTGATATTAAGCTGAAGATCTCCACCGGTTCCCTGGATGAAGTGGTGATCACCGGACACCAGCTGGACGAAAATGTAACAAAACCCCGTATGGGCGTGATAGATATTCCAATTAAAAATATCCAAACCTTGCCCATGATCTTGGGGGAATCGGATGTTTTGAAAATGGTCCAATTGCAACCCGGTGTACAGACAGGTAATGAGGGGACCACAGGATATTTTGTGCGAGGGGGTAATGCAGACCAAAACTTAGTACAGTTGGATGAGGCCATCGTATATAATCCCAATCATATATTTGGCTTGTTTAGCACCTTCAATTCACGGGCGCTAAATAATGTGACTCTGATCAAAGGTGGTTTTCCAGCTCAATATGGTGGAAGATTGTCATCCATTCTGGACATCACTATGAAAGAAGGTAACAACCGTAAGTTTCACGGCGACGGAGGCATAGGGCTGGTAACCTCTCAATTGACACTTGAAGGTCCTATAAAAAAAGAGGAGGCGTCATTTATTGTTTCCGGACGCAGAACCTACATTGACTTAATCGCCAAACCCTTTTTGGCACCAGGCAGCAAATCCAACTATCATTTCTACGACTTAAATGCCAAAGTAAACTGGAAGTTCACACCCAAAGACCGACTATTCTTAAGTTTTTTCAATGGAAGGGACAATGCGGAGTACAACGAGGCCCAAGGAATTAATTATAAGATCCTTTTTGGCAATTCTACTGCTACCTTACGTTGGAACCATCTGTTCGGGCAGAAGCTATTTGCCAACTCATCCTTTATTTATAATGAATACGAACAGGACATCAGGGCTATTCAAGACAACTTCTTTTCTCAGGTATTTTCCGGTATTAATGATGTAAGTGGCAAAACTGAATTTCAATATTTTCCAAATCCCAAACATATTGTATTGTTTGGTGCCCATTATACTTACCACAAATTCCTTTCTTCAGGTAAATCTGAAGCCCAATCGGGTGGGACAGCGGGATCAAATATCAACCTTGGCAAGGTGCCGGTAAAATATATAAATGAATTTGCCCTGTACGTTAATGATGAATACACCATTAGTGATAAGTTTTCCACCAGTCTGGGGGTAAGAGTGCCTGCATTCATTGCCAATGATGTGAGCTATTACAGGTTGGAGCCCCGGGCAACGATAAGGTATTCTATCAATAACACTTCCTCAATCAAGGCGGCCTACACCCTGATGAATCAGTTTTTGCACCTTATTCCCAGCTCCACCGCCTCTGTTCCTACTGATATTTGGATTCCCTCCACCCCAAGAACAAGGCCCCAAATTTCAGAGCAATATGCCATTGGATACTTTAGGAATTTCCGAAAAAACCAGCTTGAAACCAGCATGGAAATGTATTATAAGACAATGGACAACCAAGTCTTGTTCAGGGAAGGGAACCAGTTGATCGAGAGTCTGGATGTGGACAGTTTCTTGGTATATGGATCAGGGATCAGTTATGGAGTGGAATTTTTGGTAAAGAAAAATACCGGGAGATTTACCGGCTGGCTATCCTACACCCTCTCCAAAACTGACCAAAAATTTGATTCACTAAATTTTGGCAATACTTTCCCCTTTACTTACGATAGAAGACATGTGCTTTCATTGGTGGGGGCTTATAAAATAAACGACCGGTGGACACTATCGGGGGTATTTTCCTATTCAACCGGAAGTGTATATACCTTACCCGAGGGAAGGATAACAGTATTTCATGGGGGAACACTATTCGAAGGCAACTATTTTGTTTATGAAAACCGAAACAATACCCGGTTGAATGCTTACCACCGTTTGGACATTTCTGCCAGCTATAAAAAAAAGAGGACCATTTTTAAGAAGAAATATGAATCTGAGTGGGTATTTGGATTTTATAACATATACAGTCGTCAAAATCCCTACTTCGTTTACTTTGAAGTGGACCCCAAAACCGATGAGCCCCGGGCCACTCAGGTATCTCTTTTGCCGATCATACCCAGCGTGACTTATAATTTCAAATTCTAACTGCAATGAGGCTTTATAAAATTATCTTGTTTTTTGTATTATTGATTGGTATCACTTCCTGCAAAAAGGATATAGAAGTTAGCCCGAATTCAACTTTTGAAGGCCAATTATTCATAGAAAGCATCCTTATTCCTGGCAAGTTGCCCCGCCTCTTTTTAAGCAATAGTTTACCTTTTTTTGATTCCAACGTAACTCCTCAGGAAGTTTTTGCCAGAGGAGCCAGCGCTATGATATCAAGCAATTTCCTTACCGATTTTCTTGCCCCAGATTCCACTTTCGACAAATTCAGGTGCCGATGGGTGCCATTTTACAAGGGATCTTTCCCTACCCAGAGTGGTCAAACCTATGACTTGCTGGTGACATACCGGGGGAAAACCTATACAGCAACAACCACCATTGACCAGCCTCAAGTGCGAATCGAATCGGTCGAATACATAGAGGAATTTTTTGACATATACGGGGGCCATGATGGGGTGAGGATAAAATTTGTGGATGCCCCCGGACCTGGCAATT
>JAPUIM010000450.1 GCA_027297025.1 Bacteroidota bacterium
CATAAAAATATTGTGAGGTCGGTAATGACAGAAATACCAACTGATTGGTCAATCGTGGATTTCCAAATTCTACCAGGCCCTTGATAACATATTTACCGGCGGCGTTGCTTCCATGATACCCCTGGCTGATCAAAACCAAGGTATCTCCAATTCCGGCCTTCAGATATTCTGATAATCCTTTTCCAACCAATGCCTGTTTATCGTTGACATCCAGGGGTTTGCCAGAAACCACCCTTTTATCAACCTCGGTAAGGTAATTCTCCTTTTCGGGGTTGATGCCAATTACCATGACACCTTTTGTTTGAGGTCCGTAGGAAGCTAAAGCAAAAGATTCTATTCTGGGAACCACCGCCTCCACATGATCGATCAATTCAAGTTTTTTAACCAGATCTGTATCTTCGGGAAAGCTATTATCGATTATTTTCTCATCCCAATAACCATTTTTATGAATTTGGATATAGCCGGTAAAAAATCTAACACTGTTATCTATCATTCGTTCATAAGAGCCCAATTGCATAGATCTCATGATGCAGGCCAACAGTACCGCAAATGTGATCGAGGTAATTGTAATGAAGGTCCTTTTTCTGTTCCTCCACAAGTTTCGCCAAGCAAGTTTTAGATACACCTATTTTCAGTTACAAGATTTTAGGGTAAAGAGAACAATGAACAATAAGTAGTAAAAAGATATGATTTCTTCTCACAATTTTAAAATATCATTGAATGTATTTGATCAAGATCCAACATTTGGTTTCTCGAATTTTTTTGTAAAGTAATAGGCATATTGGCAATATATTCTTTCCCGATTTGACCTTCTTGGCCTCTTAAATTATTGTCCCAATACATGTACCACTTTTAAGTATTCGTTTCGATAACTGATATTCCCTGTATCTCTGTTACCTGACTCTCTTGGTGTTCTGTATCGAAAAGAAATCGTCCTTGATAGGTATCTCAAATTCAATATTCCGGTAAATTATTAGCGTCTTATGACCGGGATTTTCTGCGGGAACCATTTCCAGGACTGTGGGAATGATTCGTCCTCCGATTTCCTTGATTTCCGACATATACATGGTATTGACCAGAATTTCATCTTCATCATAATACTTAAATAGCATTTGCAAATAATCCTCCTTGCTGATATAGGCCTCAACCCTACCCCATACCACTGCAGCTTCCTCCTTGGGGATCATCTCAATTTTATAACAATCTCTGTCTTCCACTACAGTATCACCCACCAAAGTATGTGAGTAATCATTCACAGCAGATGACTCCTTTACCAGATCATCATTTGTAAAGTCAGACCCCATCCAGGATTGCATCATCATAGAGGGTGGCAGTTTGACAACCCTGTCTATTGATGGCTGCCAGTTCCATATCTCCTTATCCCTTTTCAGGAATGCGGTTCCCTTATCTCTTGCAGGTGCGGTAATTAAGATCAAACTGTATTCCCGTCCCAAGGCCCAACCTTTCATGGTTACTTCCCTCGACCAATCGGGCCTTACGATCTTCATAACCATTTCGGACCTGGAGGAGTTACCTTGCATTTTTTGATCGGCCCTCCTTATAATTTCCTTGGCATCCAAACCATCATCTTGATGAAATGACCAAACTATAAATGCACTAATTATTATCCAGAATGAAGTACCCATTATGATGATCTTATAAAAAAAAATTCAATTAAAGATAGGAGTTTTGGTCTAAATTTCTCCCTGTGATTCGCCTTTCTATCCAAGTGTAATATTTAGTTCTTTTTGGACTATTATTTCATGATTATGTCAAGACCACTTGATTTAAATCATTTCCATAATTGACAATGCTCATCGTTTCACGGAAATTAGGCCTTATCTTTATTAAACCTAGATAACAAACTATTGACCAGCTTTATGAAAGCAATGATATTAGAAAAGTTGGTAGATCTCAGTAGCCAACCAGCGCCCTTGGTTTATACCGATTTTCCCACACCAAAACCTAAGTCAAATCAGGTATTGATCAAAGTATCGGTTTGCGGGGTCTGCCATACCGAGTTGGATGAAATTGAGGGAAGAACGCCACCGCCTGTGTTACCAGTGGTGTTGGGTCATCAAGTAGTAGGAACGGTAACCGAAATTGGAGATGGAGTGACCTTGTTAAAACTTGGGGATAGGGTGGGGGTAGCCTGGATATTTTCAGCTTGTGGCACTTGCCAATACTGCATAAAGGGTCAGGAGAACCTATGTGAACAATTTAGAGCTACGGGAAGGGATGCTAACGGAGGATATGCACAATTTATGGTGGTTCCGGAGAATTATGCATATATCATTCCCCCGGTTTTTACTGATGCAGAAGCGGCTCCTTTGTTATGTGCAGGGGCCATAGGATATCGATCGTTAAAGTTAACGGGGTTACAAAATGGTGGCAATCTGGGTCTAACAGGATTCGGAGCATCAGCCCATATGGTGCTTAAAATGGCCAAATTTAAATATCCCCAGTCTAAAATTTCCGTATTCGCCAGAAATGAAAACGAAAGAAATTTCGCATTGGAGTTGGGTGCCAATTGGGCAGGAGACACTTTGGATGAACCACCGGAGAAATTAGACAGCATCATTGACACTACTCCGGTCTGGAAGCCTATTGTGGAAGGGTTGAAGCACTTAAAAAGTGGTGGAAGATTGGTTATTAATGCTATTAGAAAAGAAGATCTTGATAAGGAATATCTGTTCCAGTTAGACTATACTCAACATTTATGGTTGGAAAAAGAAATCAAAAGTGTGGCCAACATCGATCGTACTGATGTCATAGAATTTCTAGCCCTGGCTGCCAAAATACCCATAAAGCCTGAAGTACAAATGTATCCATTGGAAAGAGCCAATGAAGCTCTATTAGAGTTGAAGCACAAACATATCAGAGGGGCTAAAGTGTTAAAAATAAATCATTTTTGATGATCATTTCAATGATCATGATAAGGTGAGGAGATAGGATTTTAGGATGATTTGAAAAAATTTGTTAATTTCATGCAACATTTTAGGATTAAATTGGTACTAAGTAGTAGGGGTAATTCGTTAAAATACAGATTATTACCATTAAATAGGTGGTGAAAGGGATTAGAGGGGAAATTGTATTAATTATTTTAGAATTCGATATCAACTGTTAATAAATTAATTTAGGAACTAATTAACTAAACATTTAATTATAATACAGCAATATCGACTGTACACATCAGTAATTTACGTAGATATCTTAGGTATCTCCTCAGGCCTTCCCGGAGTGGGTTTTGCCCATTTAATCCAATCAACGACGATATGTCAGTACGATATGTCAGTATAAAAAAAATGGTACATTTTTTGATAGAAAAAAAGTTTAAACAAATAATAAAAGGGAGAATTAAAGAATGAGACAATTAAAAATCACACAATCAATTACCAATCGGGACAGTAAAACCCTTGAGAAGTATTTCAATGAAATCGCTCATGAAGAATTACTCACCCCGGAGGAGGAAGTTGATTTGGCGATAAGGATAAGGCAGGGCGACCAGATTGCTTTGGAAAAACTGACCAAAGCCAATCTCAGATTTGTGGTTTCAGTGGCCAAACAATACCAGCATAATAAAATTCCTTTGAATGACCTAATTAATGAGGGTAATTTGGGATTGGTGAAAGCTGCTAAAAGATTTGACGAAACAAGGGGATTTAAGTTTATTTCTTACGCGGTTTGGTGGATAAGGCAAGCGATTATGCAGGCATTGGCCGAGCAATCGCGGTTGGTGAGATTGCCATCAAATAAGATCACTGCTTTATCAAAGATCAATCAGGCTATTTCCAGCATTGAACAAAAGTTTGAAAGAGAACCTACCAATGCAGAATTAGCTGAATTGCTTGACATATCAATAGAGGAAGTAAGGACCACCATCCGGTCATCGGTAAAACAAGTTTCTATGGATGCTCCTTTTTCTGAGACTGAAGGAAACTCTCTACTTGATGTTCTGGTAAACCATGACGCTAACGAAGTCAATGATAAGTTGATGTATAGCGATTCTCTTAAAGCTGAGATTGGCCGATTGTTGACCAATCTAAATGCTAGAGAAAGAGAAGTTATAAAATTTTTCTTTGGAATCGATCAGGCTTCGACCATGTCGTTAGGTGACATTGGTGAAATGTTGCATCTTTCCAGGGAAAGGGTTAGGCAAATTAAAGATCGGGCACTCAACAAATTGGCAACCCATCCTTCGGTACAGTTGTTGGTACCTTATCTTGGATAGCAGAGGTTAGGACAATAAGTATACACTTATATATCTCAAAACGCGGGAGATGATCAATCTTCCGCGTTTATTTTTATATATCTCCGCGAATTTAAGGGATGAATTTGTTGGATTGGCAGTAGACTCAGTAGATCCATTTTATATTTCTGGTATTGGCATTCCGAAGCGGCACTTTACGAATATTGTTCAGATACATGCAGGATACCAATGAAGGGAAATCATTTATTTTGTTGATGTTCCTCATATCCAGTTATACTGGATAATGAGGTTTATTTCTATATTTATAGCTCATTAAAATCAGAATGCATGGAAAACTTCAAAAATTGGATGGTGGGTTTGGACCTTACTTTGGTTGATGAAACAATTTTGGCTTATACCCAGTATTTGGCGGAGATTTTCAAACCTGAAAAGATCCATTTTGTACATATCGCCAATCTCGATGCACTACCTGATGAAGAACCGGCCAAAGAGGCTATCAAAGCAGAGATGGAAACACTGGTTGGAGGCTATTTTAAAAACTATCCAGGTACGATGTGTGAAGTATATGATGGTAAACCATTCTTTGAATTGTGGAGAGAGAGTTACTTGCATAATACCGATCTATTTATAGTTGGAAGCAAACATCCTGAAAATGGCAGAGGGATTATGCCTAAGAAGTTTGTTAGAAAATCCTTTTGTTCAGTACTATTTATTCCCGAAGAAACCAAACCCAATATTGACAAAATACTAGTTCCCACTGATTTTTCTGAATATTCATCAGTAGCATTGCAAAGTGCCATTGAGATATCCGCTAGGGTAAACAGTAGGGTTCTGGTGCACCATGTTATTGATTTACCCCAAAGCTATGGCGACCAATCCCGTCAGGAAGTGATAGATACAATGATGAAACAGGCGGAAGAAGAGTACAAACAATTTATCAGACAATTTCCCCCTTCCCATTTATCCATTGAACCTCTTTTTGGAGTAAGAGAGTATTCATATGTGGCCGAACACATAAAAAATGAAGCTGAGATCAAAAAGGTCAATTTGATTATTATGAGTGCTGGAGGAAAATCCAGATTATCTATTTTGTTCCTTGGTAGTGAAACGGAGAAGATCCTGCAAATGGAAAAAGAAATTCCGGTGATGATCTTAAAACAGAAAGTGAAGGATGTAAAACTCTGGGATATTTTAACCAGTATATAAACTATCGAATAGGTCGGCTGGTTTACTTTTTGAGATGGACTAATTACTTATTTTCGTCATTATTTTACAATTATGGATAAAATAGAAAAGACAGAAGAGCAATGGAGGAAGGAGCTGAAAGCCAAAGCCTACCACGTGCTGCGCGAAAAAGGAACGGAAACAGCTTTTACCGGCAAGCTTTACAATCATGATGGCCAGGGCATGTATCATTGTGGAGCCTGTGGAAATCCTCTATTTAAGTCAGACGCCAAATATGATTCGGGAAGCGGATGGCCCAGTTTTTTTGAATCGGTTTCTCCTGATAGTGTGGAAATGAAATTGGATAAATCCATGGGAATGCTAAGATCGGAAGTATTGTGCAAAAAATGTGGAAGTCATTTGGGGCATGTGTTTCCCGATGGCCCCCAACCCACGGGAGAGAGATATTGCATGAATTCTGTTGCTTTGGATTTTAAAGACGAAAATTCAGAATAGATTATTTAGTAGTTAAACTGGTCAGGATCTTTTCTTGAATATCAGGGTCTTAAGCAAGGTCTTTCCCAACCATCAGAACTCCATTAAATGGGAATTCAGTGAGGTTTAGTTAACGAATTTTTAAAAATTGGCCCAAGTAAGATCAGGGCACCACTAAGGTGAGTTCATGAGGAGTACGGGGATTCTCATTGACCAGATCGATCCTTTCAGCGGTTTGATCCAGAGCAATCCATATTCCGGACAACTCCCGCAATAAGGTGTCTGTAACCTCGATACTAAAAGCAAGGGCAGTTCCGCGCCAGGACCATAGGGCCTCGAAAACTTGTCCGTCATTGATCAAGTTCAATCTCCCGGAATTTTG
>JAPUIM010000451.1 GCA_027297025.1 Bacteroidota bacterium
CATCCGCACCAATATAAGTCTCTTTATCCTGTGGGTCGCGCAGTGAGATTTGTGCCGTATAGTCTTTGAAATTCAATGCCTTTAAAACGTACAAAGTCAAATCTATTACTTTTATAAACTCTTCCTTTACTTGATCTTCGCTGCAAAATATATGGGCATCGTCCTGGGTAAAACCTCTAACCCGTATCAATCCATGTAATTCTCCGCTTTGTTCATATCGATAGACCGTTCCGAACTCCGCAAATCGGACCGGAAGGTCTCGGTAAGAGCGAGGTTTGGCCTTATATATTTCACAGTGGTGGGGACAATTCATGGGCTTTAACAAAAACTCCTCTCCTTCATGGGGAGTGAGAATGGGCTGAAACGAATTGGCTCCATATTTATCATAATGACCTGAAGTAATATACAATTCCTTTCCACCTATGTGGGGTGTCACCACCGGTTCATATCCGGCTTTAACCTGTGCCTTTCTCAAAAATGCCTCCAATCTTTCCCTCAATATGGCGCCTTTGGGCAACCACAAAGGGAGGCCCATTCCTACTTTTTCTGAGAAAGTAAACAGTTCAAGGTCTTTGCCAATTCTACGATGGTCTCTCTTTTTGGCTTCCTCCAGAAAATGCAGATATTCCCCTAGCTCCTTCTGTTTAGGAAAAGAGATACCATAGATCCGGACCAATTGTTTGTTCTTTTCATCCCCCCTCCAATAGGCCCCAGCCACATTGGTCAGCTTCACCGCTTTTATCAGCCCGGTATTGGGAATGTGAGGTCCCTTACATAGATCAATGAAATTGCCCTGTTGGTACAAAGTGATTTTACCATCTTCAAGGTCCTTGAGCAAATCCAATTTATATTCATCTCCTTTATTGGTAAAATAATCAATGGCATAGGCTTTGCTGACCTCCTTCCTTATATAATTACTTTTTTTGCTTGCCAATTCTTTCATTTTGGCTTCTACTTTATCCAGATCATCACCGGAAAACTCCTTATCGCCAAAATCAACGTCGTAGTAGAAGCCATTTTCGATAGGTGGACCAATTCCAAATTTGATGCCCGGATACAAATCTTCCAAGGCCTCGGCCATCAGGTGTGCAGAAGAATGCCAGAAAGCCGCTTTGCCATCAGTATCAGCCCAGGTTAATAACTTGATCTCAGCATTTTCAGCTATAGGTCTATTGGATTCCCACACTTCACCATTGACCTTGGCCGCAATTACATTACGGGCCAGGCCTTCACTGATACTCAGCGCGATATCATAGCCGGTAGAGTTTTTAGGATAAGCTTGTACCTTTCCGTCAGGTAAAGTGATCTTTATGGTATTATTCTGGCTCATTTTACTTTTCCTTCACCACTTTTTTGGGCACTAAAATTTCAATTTTTGGTCTTTCCAGCATTTGCTTTTGAAGGTCCCGCAAATATGCAACTTTTCTCTTTAGTTTTTCCAATTCCTCCTGCGCCATAAGAACTGTGGAATCAACTTCCAATAGGGTTGTATAATTAACGATAGATTGACTATAATTGCCCCGCCGGTTTTGGGTTCGGGCCAAGATGAGTAAGGCTTCCTTATCCTCATTATTTACAGACAAGGTTTTAATGGCATAATAATCCGCAGAGTCCCATTGATTGTTGGTGTATTTAATAAAAGAGATCTGGTTATACAATTGGTATTTAGGATCATAACTATTGACCAATGCTTTAAAACTGGCTACAGCACTATCCAAATTACCAGTCTCCTTCAATAATATGGCCCTTTTGTACAACAAAGCAGGATCTTGTGGATCTTGTGACAGATTCCGGTTTAAAAAATAGAAAGCAGAGTCAAATTGTTTTCTATAGCTATAAATATCCACCATGGCGTTAAAGGCCCGCCGGCTTTCTTGTTGGTCAAGGCTTTGTCTGATATATTTTTCTCCTTCCAGGGTATCTCCAATAGCAATAAACATCAAACCTTTGAGATAATAGTTATGGGATTCAGAAGGATTGAGGGCAAGTGCCCGGTTTACATATAATAATCCTTTACCATAATACCCGGAGTGGTAATTCAATTCGGCCAGTAACCGGTACAAGTCAGGAAAACGATACCCCAAAATTTCTGCTCTCAAGGCATGGTCAAGAGCATTTTGGATTTGTTGCTGGGCCAATAGAATTTGAGCAGCTAAAAAATAATATTGTGCATGGTTTTGGTCCAGTTCAATAGCCTTTAGAATGCTTTGCAGTGAGCCTGGAGAATTGGATTTATAAAGCAATAAGGCTCTCTTATGATAATTGGCGGCATCTTGAGGATCTCTTCGAATAGCCTCATCCAGAACCCTAATAGATTTAATATAATTTAAGGTATTGGCAGCTGGCAATGCCGGGATTTCGTGGTTTGAATACTTGTAATCGCACCCTAAAAGCGCGGCAATAAGCGAAACAACTATATAACCTTTGATAAAAGAACTAGCCACCTAGAAAATTATTTGAAAACTGAACTTTACGCCAAATTTATCAACATTAGGATCATCAAGGTAGGTTAAGCGGTGGAAAAAGTCCACCCTTCCGAATTTGAATATGTTTTCAATTCCATAACCCAATTCCACGTATGGTGTACTATCCAATGCCTTGGTAGTTTGCGAAGGGGTTCCACTTATATCGATGTCGGAGAGGATCTGTTCATTCTCATCGGTGACACCACCAAACAAAACATTGGCAGTACCTCGCAGGCGCCACTTTAACTTCTTGATCAAAGGCAACCGGTTTAGTATGAACCCTTCAAACCGGTGGCGGTAATTTAAGGAGGCATAAGTATCGCTTACAAACTCCGACGAGTTCATCAAATTATAAGCAATTTTTATCAAAAATGGAGATTCATTCCCGATGTGCCCTTTTAGTAAAGGCACCGGCACATCCCCAAACACTTTTCCTCCGGTCACTGAAAAACTGGACACTCCAAGAAAACCCATCTTTACATTTTTAAAAAGATTGATCGATGCATGTTGATAGGACAAGTCACTTCCCAATAGATTGTCGATGCCCGCGATTAACCGAAAAGTGTAGATCGGATATTTGATAGAACCGAAACTGGTACGTACATTATCATTTTGAATCCACAATTCATCCTTACCGTACCTGGTTTCCAGCACAATTTCTGTAGTACCAAAGTTTGTAAGAATGGGAGAAACAAAACTTGAATCGGGATCAGGTGGTAATTGACTGTATTCCCGTTGGCGGAAAATAATACGCTGGTTTAAGCCCTTTCTAAGCTCCCTACGAAAAGTCAGACGATTTTCGTCTAATAAATAGGGGGAAGTGTGTTTGCGATTGCGGAAAAAAGCTTCAAAGGCCACCAAATTGAATAAGTTGGTACGGTCATCATAAGTTAGTCCTACCTGCTGAATATCCCTGGCAGAATAAAATCCAATTTTGGTCCAGGGCCTTCTGGATACAATATAATCCACCCCGGCACCGTATTTAAATTCCTCATCTTGGGTTCCATAAGCCAGAAAACCTTTCAATACCCACTTTTTACTAAAGTAAATATTGGTTCTTCCTCCCAGTCGGAAGCGGTGACCCTCAATATTATTGTTGGCATAGATCAAAGGATAAGGACCTACATCCAACTTGCCAATTTCTATAAACCCCGTGACCAAATAGGTAATGATATTCGTTATTCGCTTCACCTGTGGGATTTGCCTAAGAGTATCAATCATGGTGATGACATTTTTTTCGGTGGGGGTTAACGGGTCATGCCTTATTTCATCCCAGTAATCTTCGTCCATTTGCATGGCATCATCATCCACCTCGATAGTCAGATCGTAAAATCGTGGGTCATGAGGTTGATTGATCACCCAATCCTTATTGGAGGTGTAAAATTTAGCCAGGAAACCCGCTGCTTGTTTACCAAATCCAAAATCGGCCATCAAGTTAAAGTCGGTCAGTATCCTGGATTTTACCGGTATCCACGGACCGGCCTCGCTAGGCTCCAATTCCTGTTGAATTTTGATCTTTTCTACAAAATTTAGGTTGGCAGTACCGGTTACCCGCAGATCTACCTGCTTTAAGGCATAATGTTCTTTGGTGATCCAAATGGTTCCACTAAAAGCCAGGTCGCCCTTCCTTTTGGGGGTAATATCTATCCGATAACAAAAATGGTCTCCTATATAAAGGCTGTCGATCAAATAAACATCGTAGTATTTCTTCCAACCGCTAGCAATGGGGGATATAAATTCTTTATCCCAAATATTTAACCAATTTTGATAAAAATTATACTCTTGAAAAGAGGAACCAATGAATTGTGATATAAGGCTGCCATCATCCATTCCCACACCGGTGATCTTGGTTTTCAATATATGCTCTTTTTGCAGTTCGGGATTATTCCTGAAATAATATCTGGAGATAGACTCAGAAATAAAGATAGGTAATACCGCCTGACCGTCTTCTCCGGCTATCTGATCTACGCTATCTATCACCTTCTTTATTTTTTGCACCAATTTGCGTTTTCGAAATTTTTCGGTAAGGTTGTCCAGATCGACCTCTATCTTGTTATAACTCTCAAATTCATAAGCTTGCAGTGACTTCTTATTGTGGCGAGCCCGGTTGGCGGCCGCTTTTCTCATTATGGCAAAAGCTGGATTTTCACCGGCATAAAAAATGACATCTTCCAGGCTCACAATCTCCTCTTGCAACTGGAAATTGATAACCTGCGATTTACCGATGGTAATGGATTTGGTCTTGGTTTGGTAACCTATATAACTGGCTAAGATGGAATCGACCTGAGCAATGGTTATTATTTCATAGTATCCCGCAAAATCAGTAGTTGCCCCGATGGAAGTACCTCCTAGAATGATATTTACAAATGGGACCGGATCACCGGTATGGGTATCGGTTACCTTACCTGAAACAACTGTCTGCTGTGCCTGGAGGGAAAGGGCCAGGAGGAAAAATACTATTACACCACCAACCGTTAACCTTGATTTCATTTAGATGAAAGGAAAAAAGCTTTTACAACCCTACAAAAATTATCAATAAAAAATTCCTACTCAATTTCCAAAACTTCTTTCTCACCTAAAAATTTTGGGGATTTTTTCAATAAATACAAGTCGATAATGGCCTTGGGTCGGGCAAACAATTCTCGTACCACAACTTGTATTGATTCGGTTAAAGGGATATTCTGAGCGGCATATACTTCTGCTTGTAATTCATAAAAGTCGCTGATGAACAAAGCCCTGTAGGAATGGAATTTTTGCGTAACAATGGTAATTTTTTCCTGACCAAAAATCTCTTTACATCTAATTATTGAATCTAAGGTCCTGAACCCGGCATAATCCAAAGTGATAGCTTTGGTGGGAACTCCCAAGGCTAAAAGGGCTGTTTTCATGTCTGCGGGTTCATTATAATAGCGCGTGTTGTTATCGCCACTCAATATCAAATGTTTTATGCCACCATGTTTAAAAAGGTCAGCTGCTGCCTCCATACGATATTTAAAAAATTCATTGGGCATACCATCTATAGATTTTTTGCTGGTTCCCAGTACCAGGGCCACCTCATTTTCAGGTATTTTCTCCAATGTGGTGTGTACTCTACTGTGGGTAGAAAAAATGACCCAAAGGTTACAAGTAATGATCAGGGTCAGCACCATAGCAGTAAAGAACAGCAGGTTCTTTAATATCGACTTTATTTCCCTCATTTGAAAAAGGCCTTCTCTAAAGTTTCGGACTTTTTAACTATCCGTTTAAACCATTCAAGCTTTATGGCCTCCAATTCATTTTTTTTTAATTTCCACACTTTTTCGGAATGTCGTAAATTTTCAACCAACTGACTCATACAAATGGCCACACATACTGAAAGATTGTAGCTCTCAGTGAATCCATACATGGGGATTTTCAAACATCCATCGGCGTTTTCCAAAGCATAATCACTCAAACCTTCTAATTCCGTGCCAAACACTATGGCTGTTTTATGATCCAAAGTTACATCATCCAAACCAGTATCGGCCAATGAAGTGGAGGTTGCAAATATTTTATAACCTTGTTCTTTCAGTCTGTGGTAACATACTTCGGTATTGTTTATTTCAGGTTCCCGGTAGTGGAAAATATCTATCCAATTGGAAGAACCCCGCACTACATCAGGGTTTACATTAAACTCATAACGATTTTGAATAGCGTGCAGATCTTGAATTCCCAGACACTCACAAGTTCTCACCACCGCACTTGCATTATGCTCTTTAAAAATATCTTCCAGAACCACGGTGAGATAACGGGTCCTTTTTTTTAGAACCTCATTGATTTTGGTACGTTTGTTTTCCGTGATGTAATCGGCTAAAAAATCCAGGAATTGGGCTTCTTTGTTTTTTTTCATGAGTAAGCCCATTGGGCCAAATCCTCAGTTTTTAAACAACCCTAGTTGATCATCTTGAGGTTTCGTTGACTTTCTCACTTCTAATTCTATGGTGGATCCTACCTCAAAACCATCGGTTTCATTTTCTGCTGTTACCGGTTTTTCCGGAACGGTCTTAGCGGGCTCCGGTTTTATTTTTTTAGTAGTATCGGCAACCGCATAGCCGTTGACTTTGGGTTTTTGCTTACTCTGAGAGGTTGTTTTGTGAGTCTTTTCAGGCTTTTCATCATTCAGCAACTTGATCTTTACAATCTTATCAAAAGAAAGCTTATTCCCTATGGATTTCCATCCCTTTACTTCTATAAGGTCATTGACTTTTAATACCTCATGCTGCCGTTTATTACCTTTGATAGTGTAGTGCACCTCCACATCGGGGAATGCGGCCACAGTGGCCACTGCCAATTTGGTTCCTTTGTGATCGCTGATAAAACTAAATTTCTTACCAGAACTGAGAGTCTCCACCTTAAATCTTTTGACGTAGTAGTTTTTATTTACTCCATCCTGATAAATAGCTGCTACCACCAAGTCCGGGTCATATTTGGCCAGGAGTTTTACGTGTTGCGGTTCGTAGCGATTGATGAGCTCATAGGTGGTCAATTCATAGGTGCCATTTTTATAAAGAACCAGGATTTTGTCTTCCCCTTCAAAATTACCCACCCATTGTCCCCTTCCTTCCTTGTTGAGTCTTCCCACTACATCATCATACCAAATGTCCAATCCGCTTAAGGTTGAAACACCTTCATATTTTAATTCTATCCTTCTCATGGGGTATTTTGTAAGTATATTTCCTCCGGCTCCCCGGCCTTTAATCTCCACACCGGAAAAATCGAAATCAAATACTTTTATCCGAGCCTTACATCCTGCGCTTAATTTTACGGTCACTGTTTCCGCTTCACCATTGTGGTTGGCGGTCACATATAACATTTTCGAACCTTTGTGGCCCTTGCTTAAATCGTATTCCTTGTCACGGGTTACGCCAAGTACCTGAAAGCGTTTCACCATGGACCTTCCTGTTTTTCCATCGGTATAAATGGCATTATAAACCATTCGTTCGTCGTTCTTTTTAAAAACTCCAGCATACATAATATCTTTTCCCATAAATACTTTTTCAGTAATTCGAGATACCATGAGTTTCCCATCCTTGCGTATCACCAAGATGTCATCCATATCTGAGCAATCGACTAAATATTCATCTTTCTTTAGTCCGTATCCTACAAATCCATCTTTTCGATTCACATACAATTTCTGGTTGTTGGCAGCAACCACCTTGGCAGTGATGGTATCGAAACTTTTAATC
>JAPUIM010000452.1 GCA_027297025.1 Bacteroidota bacterium
ATTATCACTGATATTCAGATTACCAATACTGGATTGTACACGGGTTTCGGTAGGTCCAGGCTTTATCTTCTGATTGGGAAGTACAATAGAGAAGATAGATCCTTTGCCAATATGAGATTTCACCTCAACTGTCCCGTTCAATTTTTGGACAATTTCCTTAACCAGGTACAAACCCAATCCTGATCCTTTGGAACTTTCATTTCCTCGGTAAAAAATATCAAAAATTTTATCAATTTGTGAATCATGTATGCCTTGTCCGTTGTCCTCCACAGTTATTTTAACCTGTGCTCCCAAATCTTTGACATTCACCTTTATGAATGGTTTTTCTTTGCCTAAATCGTGATACTTGATGGCATTGGAGATCAGATTATTAAATATGATTTCCAACCTGTGAGGGTCCAGATAAAAATTTATTTTGTGGTCTATTTTGGCGTATTTATTAATCTTACTTTCTGGATCCAGTACTTCATGAGTTTCGAAAACGCTGTTGAGAACTTCGTTAAAATCAATGCATTCCACTTCAATATCTGCTCGAGAGTTCCTGGAATAATTGAGAATATCCTTGATGAAATCATCTAATTTGATGACGCATTTTCTCATAAATTGCAGATTCTGATCAACGTTGTGAGGGTCCTTGTCTATTTCACATAAATGGATCAGCCCTAATATGGAAGTCAAGGGAGCTCTCAAGTCATGGGCAGATCGGTAAACGAATTTATCCAATTCTTCATTTACCTTTTCCAGTTGAAGATTTTTTCGCAAGATAGTTTCCTCTGAGCGTTTGATTTTATCGATATTTCTAACTACAAAAATGACATATTGAACCTGCCCATTGGAGCCCAAAACCGGTATGCACTTGACTTCCAACCACAAATTTTTTCCCGGCAAAAGATTTACTTTTCTTTGAACATCTACAAGCTTCCCCGATAAAACCTTTTCGAAACTTTTCAGAAGTTCACCAACTACCTTTTCCGGTATGTATTCCTTGATATGACTACCCAACCGTAGTTCTTTGCCCCGATACAGCTTGAACTTTTTGATCGCCCTATCATTAGTTTTCAGAATTCTTAAATTCTTATCCAAAAGGATCAATGAGGCATCTGCATTATCAGTTAAGGTTTTAAAGTTTTCATTACTGACCGACAGTTCTTTTCTGCTTGAAATAAAATTATTGATAGCGATGTAATCCAATATGCAGATAAAAAATATCTCTGCAGAGAAAGCTACCTTGGAGAATAATGGCTCCTGAATACTCCAGGCAGTCATTAGAGCGGTAGCCATGAAGAACGCCAGGTAAATTATCAGATGCTTTTTGTTTTCGATAATAAGACTTAACCCCAAAAAGAGTATGAACATATTTAGCGCATAGATGGGATTCAATCTATTGATGTATAACATATAATTGGCCCATACAATATTCATCGTGACTAAAAAATATATCACATACTGGAGATAGTGTCTAAAAAATTCCAATCGATAAGATAATCCTATGGCCAAAAAACATGAACCTGAAATGATTAGTCTTAATTGAATTGGATCCTGGAACTCGGGAGTTCTAATATTGATGAGAATTCCAGACAGTGTGAAGAATATGGCTGCAAACAGGGTTAAACTGCGTAAATACTTAATCCGACTATTATCAGGAATGAGTATCAATGAGAGGTTGGTGTTTTTTTTAGTATGTTGTGAAAAGGATTCACAGTAATATACAAAAATTTAATTTAGTATGTAATATTTATATATTATATTTAAATAATTATATTATATAATGCTTGCGTTCAAATGAAACCCGATGAACCAAAATAATGAACATTCATCCCGACCGGTGGTCTTGATCACTGGAGTAAGTAGAAGAAAAGGTATTGGATTTGGGGTAGCAAAAATATTGGCTCAAAATGGATATAGCCTATTTTTACAGGGATTTCCAACCTTCGATGCCACCAAGCAATGGGGGATTGACCCTGGGGGTTTGAAGGCCATTGGGGAGGAGTTAAAGGGAACCGGGAGTCAATTAGAAACCATGGAGTGCGATTTTTCCTTTAAACAAGCTCCCAATCAATTGATTGCCGCAGGAGTGAAAGCATTCTCGCATTTGGATGTATTGATAGTTAACCATGCCTACCACAATTCACAGTCCCTGTTTGAGCTAACACCTGATGAAATAGACCACCACCTGTTAATTAATGTGAGGGCCACTCTATTATTGATCAAGGAGTTTGCCCGACAATTTAAAAAAGACAGTGGTGGTCGAATCATTATGATGACCTCGGGGCAACATCTGGGTCCTATGCCTCAGGAGTTGCCATATGTGGCTTCTAAAGGCGCCATCCATCAATTAACCGCCAGCCTGTCAGATGCAGTGATGGAAAAAGGAATTACATTAAACACCATTAATCCCGGTCCCACGGACACCGGCTGGCCCACTGATCAACAGCGTCAGGAGGGACTGAAACATTTTCCCCAAGGTAGATGGGGACAATCCGAGGACGTTGCAAAACTCATTTTATGGTTAATTAGTGAAGAGGGTGGCTGGATTACCGGACAGGTGATCAATTCAGAAGGAGGATACCGGAGGTCTTGATAATGATTCTTATTGCGCAAAAACCATCGTATTACGAGGGTTTTCTGGCCTTGAACCCTATCAATCCCTTTCTA
>JAPUIM010000453.1 GCA_027297025.1 Bacteroidota bacterium
AGTTGATTCTTGGTCAGTATTTTTTAGAATACAATGAGGCAGAGCGCATCTATGTAGGAAGAATTACCAGTTTGATACGATTCTTCACTGATGGAAATCCAGAAACCACTCAACTCCTCCTCGCACCATCACCTTTGGAAAATGCGGCAACAGTTAATCAGCTGATAACTCCTAATAGCTCGGTGAAACTTAAAATATTTTACACTACGTTTAATTAGGAGAAATATTTTCTTTTTAAATTTCCATCCTTAATAACATTTTTAATCAAGAAGACGATGTGTGGAATTGTGGGATATTTAGGAAAGAGGGATGCCTATTCTACCATTTTAAAGGGTTTAAAGAGACTTGAGTATAGAGGTTATGACAGCGCTGGAATTGCTTTGTTGGATCAAGATCTCCGAGTCTTTAAAAAAAAGGGTAAAGTCGCAGATTTAGAACAGCACCTAAATGGTGAAAAGCTTACCGGACATGTAGGCATTGGACATACTCGTTGGGCCACTCATGGTGAACCCAATGATATCAACGCTCACCCACATTTTTCTCCAAGTCAAAAATTGGCCATTATCCACAATGGTATCATAGAAAATTATGACGCCATTCGTACGGACTTGGTGAATAAAGGCCATAAATTTGAGAGCGAGACCGATTCTGAGGTACTCATACATTTCATTGAAGATATACAAAATCACAATACTTCGGATCTGGAGGAAGCAGTAAGATTAGCATTGACTAAAGTAGTGGGAGCCTATGCTATAGTGATCATCTCCAAAGAAGATCCGGACATGTTGATTGCCGCACGAAAAGGAAGCCCATTGGTTATCGGTTTGGGTAAAGATGAGTTCTTTCTGGCATCAGATGCTACACCCATTGTTGAATATACCAATGAGGTGGTTTATCTAAATGATTCCGAAATAGCAGTAATTAAGGGTAACGATCTTAAGATCAAAAATACTGAAGATGTACATACCACACCTTATATACAAACTTTGGATCTGGAACTGGAAACAATCGAAAAGGGGGGATATGAACATTTTATGTTGAAGGAGATCTATGAACAACCGAAGTCCATTTCGGATTGTATGCGAGGTAGGCTAAATGCTGAGGAAGGTTATTTGGTACTGGGAGGCATTAGAGAGTATGCAAATAAATTGGAGAACGCCGACAGGATAATAATTATAGCTTGTGGCACCTCCTGGCATGCGGGTTTGGTGGCAGAATACTTCTTTGAGGAGTTCTGCAGAATTCCAGTAGAAGTGGAATACGCCTCAGAATTTAGATACCGCAATCCAGTTATTAAAGAAGGAGATGTGGTAATAGCCATTTCACAATCCGGAGAAACCGCTGATACCCTGGCTGCTATTGAACTGGCCAAATCAAAAGGAGCAATTATTTTTGGAGTATGTAACGTGGTTGGATCATCCATTGCCCGTTCTTCTCATGAGGGGGCCTATATTCACGCCGGTCCGGAAATAGGGGTTGCCAGCACCAAATCCTTTACCGCGCAGCTCATTGTGTTGAGCATGATAGCTCTTGGGGTCGCCCATCAGAGAGGTACCATAACTGAACAGACCTACAGGCAGATGTTGGTAGAAATGGAAACCATTCCAGAAAAAGTGGGAAAGGCATTGAAACTGGATACACAAGTAAAATATATTGCTGATCTTTTTAAGGATGCCAGAAATTTCCTTTATCTGGGAAGAGGCTACAATTTCCCTGTTGCCCTGGAAGGGGCCTTAAAATTGAAAGAAATTTCTTATATCCATGCAGAAGGCTATCCGGCGGCAGAAATGAAACATGGGCCAATAGCCTTGATAGATGAGGAGATGCCGGTAGTATTTATCGCCACCAATGACAGTTCCTACCAAAAAGTGGTATCAAATATCCGGGAAGTGAAGGCCAGAAAGGGAAAGGTGATAGCTGTGGTTACAGAGGGGGATTCTATCATTCCCAAAATGGCCGAATTTGTAATTGAAGTTCCAGCTACACACGAAGCACTTATGCCATTGGTATCGGTAATCCCGCTGCAATTATTGTCCTATCATATTGCCGTGATGAGGGGATGTAATATAGACCAACCTCGTAATCTGGCCAAATCGGTTACCGTGGAGTAACGGTGTTTAACCAACTGGTTGACCGGCCAAATATTCTTGTTCTAATAAGGGACAAATATCATAAACCGGATCTTTGGCTTGGTTAGACAAAGCATTCAGAATTTCATAAACATTTTTGATTCCAATTTTTCCACACCATTCAAAAGGTCCAAAAGGATAATTGGTGCCTAATTTCATGCCTTTATCTATGTCTTCCCTGGTAGCAGTACCCTCCTCTACCGTGTAAAACGCTTCATTGATGATCATGGCTAATACCCTGGGAGTAACCATCCCTACCCTATCCTCAACTACTAAGAATTCTGTGTCTATAGCCTTGCATATTTTCTCCAATTTCCCCCGGTTATTTTGATTTAGTAAGCTTACCTCCAAATATTCACGGTTGAACATGGTGGGTAGGCCATTAAACCCAATCAACGTACAGGACAAATTTCGCTCATTAGAAATTAGACGTGATAAACTAGTCTTAGGAATACTGGCGAAAACTGTAAGTTGTGAGTAAGAGCCATAAATCTGGATTTTTGATGGAAAATCTTCTAAAAAGAAATCAAATACCAATTCGGTATCAGCTAAATCCAGGGGATCAAAATCATAACTCGTTTCGGTCCTGAAATTTAACGTCGTAGAAAATTTAGCCTTAAATTCTTCCAGATTCTGGGTGCTTCCCAACACTAAAATCTTCATTTATTGTTAATTTAACCCGGAAATATAAATTGCTAAATTAATC
>JAPUIM010000454.1 GCA_027297025.1 Bacteroidota bacterium
TAAATAAATGCATATATGGATAGCAGTAGTAAATTTTGAGCTTGTACGCATACCCGTTTAACGCAATTGTAACTTAGAATGTTATGATTCGATTTGTATTGGCTTCAACCTTCCGGACCACAGTCAATTTTTATACCCCAAGATGGGGGATTATTGCTTCAAATGAGCATTATTGAACAGGAAGGCATTAATAGCAGCCTAAAATTTTGTATTTTAACAAGTTAATCCCGCATTGTGCTAGGTGAATAAATAACTTGTATCCTTCAGTCCGCCCATGGACCAGAATAAATACAATATCCTGTATATAGATGATGAGGAAAACAATCTGATTGTTTTCAAGAATTCGTTCTTCCGGTACTACAATATCTTTTCTGCCTTGTCGGGTAAAGAGGGATTGCGAATCATTGCGGATGAAGAAATTCACTTGATCATTACCGACCAAAGAATGCCTGAAATGACTGGCATTGAGTTTTTGGAGCAAGCAGTAATGTTACATCCCGATATCGTGAGAATGATTATAACTGCGTACAGCGATATTGAGATCATCATGCGGGCGATTAACAAATGTGGTATCTATCAGTATGTGCTCAAACCTTGGGATTCCAGGGAACTGAAAATAGTAATCGATAACGCCTTAAAAATCTTTGAATTAACCCGAAGCAACAAGATGCTGATGGAGAGTCTAAAACAAGCTAATGTGGAATTGGAAGAAAAGGTCAAACTAAGGACGCTGGAACTGAATGAAAAAAACCATGAACTTGAGGAAATTAATCAAGTAAAGGATAAGTTATTCTCTATTATCTCACATGATCTAAAAACTCCCATTTCTTCTCTAAGTGTATTACTGGAAGTTTTTATGAACCTCAAGGACAATGTCTCTATGGAGAAGATCGAACAATACAGTTCCAAAGTACAATCCTATATAAGGGATGTGATGGATTTGTTGGACAACTTACTTCAGTGGTCACTGGCTCAAATCGGTGATAGGAGGACAAAATTGACGTCTTTGAATTTGAATGATATTATTGATAAAAATGTTAATTTTTTAGAATTAACCGCCAGCCAGAAAAAAATTAAACTCAATAAGGAAATGAAGAGCGGGGAACTAACGGTTACTGGGGATAAGGAAATGTTAAACCTCATTTTGAGAAATCTGTTAAACAACGCAATAAAATATACTGGACTAAATGGGAGAATAACGGTCTGTCTGGAAGACCAGAATGGATTTGCTCGAGTTTCCGTAAAGGACAATGGAATAGGAATTGCAGAAATGGATACCCAAAGACTATTTCAAGATAATAATTTTGTGTCTACCAGAGGTACTGCCGAAGAAAAAGGAGCAGGGTTGGGATTGAAACTGTGCAAAGAGTTTGTAGAAAAACAAGGAGGAAGAATCGAAGCACATAGCGAATTAGGTAAAGGATCTGTATTCAGTTTCACCATTCCACTAAACTGATAAAAATGATGATTCACAGATTTTTGATTAATTTAGATCAAACGGGGATCAACTGGTTAAATAAAATATAGTGCAAATTGTACGATCAATAATATTTGTTTTCCTATTGTTGGGGCTTTCTGACCTCAATTTTTTGCGGGCCCAGCATTCTAATGAAGGCGAGGATTATTCAATAAAGGCCCAGGAAGCACTAAAACAATTACACTGGGATCAAGCCATTAGATGGGGTCAACTGGCCATCGAACAACACAATTCTTTGGGAGAGAAACCCAAGGTAGCACACAATGCTGTAATTGTGGCCCGCGCCTATCATCAAAAATCGGAATTTATTTCTGCCTTACAATATTACCTGCAAGCCTTAAAGGCCTACCAAAATCAAGACGACAAGGAAAGTTTATTTCAGGTATATATCGAAGTAGGACATCTTTTCACCGACTGGGATGTCCATGAAAAGGCTTTGGAGTATTTTCTCAACGCCCGTGAGATTGAAAACACGGTGGCCAATAACAAGGATAAATTGAATATCTTCAATTACATAGGTAACTCCTACCTGGAGTTAATGGATTATGACAACGCTTTGGTTTATTACGGCGAGTTATTAGAGATATTTAAGAAAGAAGATAATAAAAAGGCTATTCTGGCCACCTTAATTAAGATTTCGGATATTCACAGCCTCCTCAATCAACACACCAAAGCCCTGGAATATGAATTGGAAATATTGCAGGTTAGTGAACAGCTGGGTGATTCTGTGAGCACATCAACTTCTCTCAATAACATAGGTTATCTGTACAAATATTTGGATGAGTATGAATTGGCCTTAAAGTATTTTAAAGAGTCGCTGGAGTTGAATAAAAAACTCCAGGGGAATAATGATAATGATGTCATTTTATTGAATATAGGAGTGATTTATCGGTCCTTGGGTGACAAAAAGAACGCCCTTCGCTATTTGTTGGAATCGTTGCAGTTACGGGTGGAACAAGGCTCTAAACTTAAGAGGGCAGAGGTATATACCGAAATATCCAATACCTATGAAAGCATAGGCGAATACAGCAAAGCCATCGCTTTTTCTGAAACTGCACTATACATTGCAGAATCTGTGTACAACAATGAGGTTTTGCTGCTAAATTATAAGACCCTTTCCGAATTGTACCAGAAAAATGGAGACAACAAAAATGCCTTAAAATACTACATGTTTTATGCTTCGGTAAAAGATAATTTATTTGAAAAGCAAAGAAAACATCAACAAGAGCTGTTGCAAAAGCAAGTGGAGATAGAAAAGAAAGAAAAGGATCTTAAGCTGTTGTTGGTGGATAAGGAGGTTAAGGATTTAGAACTGAATGAATTAAAACTTCTATCGGAAAAAAAAGAGGCGGATATTGCTTTACTGCTTCGCGAAAAAGAGCTCCAAAATATATCGCTAAAGGTACAGCAATCGGAAAAAGAAAAGACGGAGCAGGAGTTGTTGTTTTCTAAACAGAAGCTGGAGTCCGAAAAAAAAGATAAGGAGATCCAATTACTCCAAAAGGACAAAAGGATCCAAAATCTGGCATTAAGCCAAAAAGAGTTGGAGGAAAAAGAAGGACAAAAGACCATAGAGCTTTTACAAAGGGACAAGGATATTAAGCAACTGGAATTGAATAAAGCTAAGTCATTGCGAACGCTGATCCTTATTGTTTCGGGGATATTGATGGTGTTGCTTTTTCTATTGTTGAGAAGCTACCACCTCAAAAGAAAAGCCTATAAAGTGTTGGCCCGGCAGAACCTGGAGATCCAGGATCAAAGAGATGAGATTGAACAGTCTTACAACAACGTAAAGCTGCTTAGCGAAATTGCCAAAGAGATTACAGCCGAACTTTCCATCGATAAGATTATTGATACCGCCTACAAGCATGTGAGTGAATTTATGGATGCGACCAACTTCGGGGTAGGCATTTACAATAGAAAATTAAATAAACTGGAATTTCCTCAAGCCAAAGATGCGGGAGCAACCATTGCTGATTTGAGCTACAGCCTGGATGAAACGGACCATTTGGCGGTGCACTGTTTTACCAGTCAGCAGGAAATTTTTATTGGCGATTACCAAAATCAGCACATTGCTTTTTCCAAGAAATTACCTATACCAAAAACCGGTGAACATGCGGTTTCCATTATTTATCAACCTTTGGTGGTAAAAAATAAAGCCATCGGAGTGATTACAGTGCAGAGTTATCAAAAAAATGTCTACACCGATTACCACAGGTATATTTTGGGGAACATGGCAGTGCATATTGCTATTGCTTTGGAAAATGCCGGTACCTATCAGGAGATTGCAGAAAAGACCAGAAAACTGGAAGTAGCATTTACCG
>JAPUIM010000455.1 GCA_027297025.1 Bacteroidota bacterium
TTTTTCTGTTAATTTGCCAAACTTTTTAGAATCGTGATTAAAGTTCTGTTTGTATGTCTGGGCAATATTTGCCGTTCCCCATTGGCAGAAGCCATTTTCCGGAAAATGGTGGAAGAAAAAGGTTTAACCAATAAGATTTCCTGTGATTCCTGTGGCACCGCCGATTGGCATATTGGGCAGACCTCGGATTCCCGTACTTTGGCCAATGCTGCTCAAAATGGGATGAAGATCCGACATTTGGGAAGGCAGCTGGCAGAAGAAGATTTCAGCTCATTTGACTTCATCTTGGCAATGGACGAAAGCAACTATGATGACATTTTGGATCTTAAAGATCAAATAGGAGCGGACCATGACCGGATTTTCAAAATGAGGGAGTTTGAATCAGGATCTCCTGCTCCCGATGTGCCCGACCCTTATTTCGGGGGTAAAGATGGTTTCCAGCGCGTGTTTGATATCTTGTGGCGCTGCAATCAACATTTCCTGGATTACCTGGTCAAGGAACACCAACTCCAGCATGTTTGATCAGGGATTTTTTGAACGAATACTTTCCCAAACTTTTCATCCGGGAGTAATGATCAAAAGTATACGATCTACTTCAGGTGGTTGTATTAATAACACCTATCGATTGGAAACTGACCAAGGCTATTTGTTTGTCAAGTGGAACCAGGATGAAGATGAACGCATGTTCGAAACTGAGGCTATGGGACTAAAACTATTGAAATCCCATTTTGTCTATCAAATTCCGGAAGTCTTTGGTTGGGGCCAATTGGAAGGTAAAAATTATTTGGTGATGGAATATGTGGCAAGTAAGGACCGCGACAGAAATTATTGGAGAAATTTCGGGGAGACATTGGCACTTTTGCACCAAGTCACTAGTCACCAATTTGGATTGGATTACTCCAATTTCATTGGCAAATTACCGCAGTACAATAATTGGATGGATCGGTGGGTAGACTTTTTTATCGAAAAACGGTTGGAAGTTCAGTTAGAAATGGCTTCCAAAAAAGGGTTAGTGAATAAAAAGATCCAAGATCAGTTCCAGAAATTATACATGCTATTACCCCATATCTTTCCGGTTGAGCCCCCGGCATTATTGCATGGCGATCTGTGGAGCGGCAATGTGGTTACCGGATCCGATGGCAATGCCTGTATCATCGATCCGGCGGTTTTTTATGGGGCACGGGAGGCTGAGCTGTCCTTTACCCAACTATTTGGTGGTTTCGATAGTGACTTTTACCGTGCCTATAATGAAACTTACCCTTTGAGCCCCGGATTTGATGAAAGAGTGGAGGTATATAATTTATATCCCTTATTGGTGCATTTGAATCTTTTTGGGTCATCTTATCTGGGAAGTATTCAATCAATCCTAAAACGATATCAGTAATTAATTACTGATCAAAGCCTGGAAATGAGAACGTGTCTTTTGTTCCAACAATATTTCTTTACCCTTAATGCACCGGTCGATGGTAGGTTGGTCATAGTTTTTAATGGTGATCAAATGTAAATGGCGGTTGTACAGGATTTCAAAATCCTGGTCCAGCCTTCCCTCTAGCTGTTCGATCTGATGTTCATGATGATCAATACAAACCGAAAAAGAGATGGCGGAATTCTGCATCATATTGATCTTGATGTTCAACTGGTTGAGTGTATGAAAGATCAGGCTGAGGTTGTCTTCATTGATGAACGAAAAATCCTTAACCCGAAAAGACACCAGACTCTGGTCGAATTTGTGAATCAGGGCAGGGGGTAATTTTTGGTGGTCTACCTCAAAGATCTTGGTTCCTGGCTTCTTTGGATCTTCGAAAGATCGCACATACAGGGGAATGCCTTTTAGGGCCAGGGGTTTGATGGTTTTGGGGTGGATCACCGAGGCCCCATAATAGGTCATCTCCGCGGCCTCCTGATAAGATAGGTACTGGTATTTTACCACCTGTTGTTCCAGTTTAGGATCAGCGCTAAGTACACCCTCCACGTCTTTCCAGATAGTAAGGGAATCGGCTTCCAAACAACTGCAAAATATGGCTGCGCTGAAGTCTGACCCTTCTCTTCCTAATGTGGTGGGATTGTTTTGAATATCACTTCCGATAAATCCCTGGGTTATTATTATATGCTCTTTGACCAAAGGTTCCACCTGTTCTTTGATTTTTTTGCTGGTAGCGGTCCAGTCGATCTTGCCTTCCCTGAAGGTGCTGTCAGTACAAATGTATTTGCGGGCGTCCAACCATTGACAAGGCAGATCCTGCTGTTGGAAAAAATCCGAGATGATAGTGGAAGAAATAAGTTCACCCTGGCAAATGACTTGGTCGTAGAGTTGGTCATAAGTGCCATCAGATATTCCAGCTAAAAGTTGGTTGATCTCTTCTACTTTGGAAGATAAATAAGGGTGGGGATCTTTTGCTGGCTTGGATAGCAGGTCATCAATAATTCCTTTATGGTAGTTGTACAACTTTTCCAATTCCGGTGTAAAATCCTCTTGATCACAGGCTAGGTTAAGTATTTTTTCCAAGGCGTTGGTTGTTTTACCCATGGCTGAAACCACGATCAATAATGGTTCACCGGAATGAGACTTTACGATGTCCAACATATTGCGTACAGCTTGTGGATTTTTTATGGATGCCCCGCCGAATTTGAAGACCTTCATTTTTATGCAAACGTTTTAAATGTTAAATTTGCCCCATTATTGTAAATAAACGATTAATTAACCCAAATCGAAAAAACAACATGGAAAACCACCCTTTAGCCTTACCGGTGGGCACCACTCTCGACCGCTTCATCAAGCTAAAACAGGATGATTTTGACTTTGCTACCGGCGAACTATCCCAACTTTTAAGAGATATTGCTCTGGCAGGAAAGATCGTAAACCGCGAGATCAGCAGATCGGGATTAATGAATATAGAGGGGGCCTTTGGCAGTCAGAATGTGCAAGGTGAAGAACAACAGAAGCTGGATGTAATTGCCAATATCAGATTCAAACGCGCCCTTAAATATGGAGGTGAGGTATGTGCTATTGTATCGGAAGAAGATGAAGGAATTATTGATCTCAACAACCCTAATTCGAAATACATTGTGGCCATTGATCCATTAGATGGTTCATCCAATATCGATGTCAATGTCTCTATCGGTACTATTTTTTCCATCTACCACAGGATATCAGAACCGGGAGGGGAAGTGACTATGGAAGACGTTTTGCAGCCAGGCATTAACCAGGTTGCGGCTGGGTATTTGTTGTATGGCTCTTCCAATATGTTGGTGTATACCACCGGAAAAGGGGCAACAGGATTCACTTATGAACCCTCTTTGGGTGAGTACTTCCTGTCTCATCAAAAAATTACCGCTCCCGAGGGGGGAAATATTTATTCCATCAATGAGGGCTCCTACCTATCTTTCGAAAAACCAATGGTCCAATTTGTTGAATGGTGTAAGGAACAAAAATTAACCGCTCGCTACATCGGTTCTTTGGTGGCAGATTTTCACCGGAACATGTTAAAAGGGGGTATTTATATTTACCCCAAGACCGAAAAATCTCCCAACGGTAAATTGAGATTATTATATGAGTGCAATGCCCTGGCCTTTATAATGGAGCAAGCGGGTGGTAAGGCCAGTGATGGCCATCAACGGATAATGGAAATCAAACCCACCGAATTGCACCAGCGGGTGCCTTTTTATGTGGGCTCCAAAGCTTTGGTGGAAAAAGCTGAGAGTTTTGAAAGAGATAAGGCAGTGGACCTGGCATAACCTTAACGGTCGTCCTTTTCCATTTTTTCAATTAAGGAGAAATACCTGGGGTCATCTCGTAAGTTATTAAACGCTTCTACCTTGGTGAGACTTTGAATCCTGGACATTCCCAGATCATAGGCCAGTTCTAAATATTGGAAGGCCAGATCCTTATCTCCAGCCAGGGCATAATTATTGGCCTGTGTCCAATGAGCATAAACACTTTCCGGTTGGGCATAGATCCATAGTTGGGTGATTACAATGGCAGCAGGGAAATCGTTTTTTTGGATATAGTGAGGTCGGGTCTCAACAAAATTTGCCGAAACCATATTCAACAAACGCTCCCCTATCAGGGAGGTTTGGTAATTTTTGTTTTGCTTGAGTTTTTTCAAAAAGTCTATTTCCGTCTTCCACCAGTTTTCCAGTGCCAAAGTACTATCACTTCCGATTTTCAGTTGGGTCCTATGTAGTTCCGAAATGGCGTCATAATATATATGCCACAGTTTGTTTTCTCTTTTTTCCACCTTTTCCATATCCTTCCTGATCTTCGTTACTTCTTTACTTTGGGTCAGTGAATCAATCTTATTGCTCAAACCAGGGGAGGCTAAAAAACC
>JAPUIM010000456.1 GCA_027297025.1 Bacteroidota bacterium
TTAGCAAATTTCAGTATTCACACTTTCTAATTTGAAAATGTATATATGGTTAAATTGTTTTGATATGTGGTATAAACATGGTATTTACCAAATTTGTGTAATACCGCCACCCGATGATCACTAACAACCGGTTGAAAGTTAATCAACTCACCCGTTGCATTGTATAAGTAGGTCAATCCCTGGATCTGGTCGTTGATGGCAAACAGTTCGAAACCTGAACCGAAACGATAATATTGTATATCCATTTCTTCGGAAGTAATATAATCTTTTTCAAACATCAATTGATTATCTCTGTTGAAGATGCTCATACGATTCAATTCCTGTTGTGCTATCACATAATTTCTTTTAAGTGGATCAATCACCATTTTAAAGATAGTTTCCCGAGTGGGTTTGTATAATTGATTCCGGCTGGTAATATCCCCCTCCAAATTGAACTTCACAACTTCCCCATCAGCGGTAATGGTGGTGAAGTAGGTATTGGAGAACCTTGAACCAGCTTCAATAAACAAAGGATTGTAAACTTCGGAGGTCAAATCCAGAGGAAAACCAGAAAACGTAGTCCCGCGACGGGTAATGATATTCACTAATCCATTTTCCTGAACTGCTATGATCCCATCGTGATTTCGTACCCGTATGTGACTAACTGGAGCTGATATCGGAAAATCCAAATACCTTGGTCTCCAACCCTCAAGGTTTTGCATGTCCCGATTGTACATGTATAAGTTGCCCTTTTCATCAGATAATAGAAAACGATATCGTTTGCTGTTGTCATAATCGATGACCGATAGGTGTTGGAATTTTTTCTGAAAAACCCATAAAGGATAGTTCTCCACATCTTTTCCAGTCCTATCCAGGATATATAAGCCAGTATCGGTGGCAAAGATATACTGAAGCCTTCCGTTTCTATAAAAATCAATTTGATGAATATTACTCCGGATAGGCGTACCTATGGAATTCTTCCATAAGACATTACCTTCACTTGAAATCAGGTATAGATAATTATTAGCGTCCTGAATGAGAATCTCATGACTGTTGTCTATATAGTTACGAACCACAAAAGGTTTGGTAATAATAGTTGTGTCCAATTCAGTAGTTTGTAATGTTTCAAAATCGCTACCGATTTGACTGGAAATATCTGGAGCCTGATGATTAATATATATACTGGTATAATATTTATTATCAACATAACTGAATTGCACCGCTGCCAGATTGAAGTTTTTTAAAGTTTTACCATATTGTTCGGAAAAGTTTACCCATTTTGGAGATAAGTTATTCTGAAGCATTTCCCATGCCCGTGAAGTGTTTACCATCATACTGATATTGGCTTCATTTAAGGTACTTTCCAAGAAAGCGTTTTGAGAGATGGATTTACCCCAAGTATTCTCTAAGCTGACATCATTAATAAAGCTCTTAAGTGATTGTATGCTGTTTCCAAATACGATATAACCCTGATAAGGTAGGTAAAAACACTGTTCGAAACCCTTGAAATGCTCACCCAACAGGTAGGATGGAAATTCAGGAATATACAACTGGGTAATAGGTACTCCTGAAAAGCTCTCTCTGTAAAGGGAGTCCCCAATTTGGTTATTGACTTTTTCAGTTAATCGATTCAATTGATTATAAGCTCCTTCCAACTCTTTGGTTTTTATCATTACCAACCTATCAGGATTTTTTATATCAATGGATTCAAGAATTAACAGTGCCATTTCATCCCCAAACCAATGGAAGAATTCCTCAATTTTAAACTTGTACAATTTTTCCACCTCTCGAACTTTGGATAAATATCCTGGTCTTTTAGCCCTCCAGAATTTATGTAACGCTCGATACCATCTGTTGAGATCATCGAACGAAAAGTGGTACAATATTGAGGTGCGATTAGGCACCAGTTGTTTTAGCCGTATAGGTCCCGGTTGTTGTTCGTAAAAAGTGCTTAAGTAATCGGGTTGAGTTATGTCGGCCAAGCTAAAACCATTAAGCAGTACATTATCGTTGTTTATCTTTAAATCAAGGAACGATGCAGATCCAAGAGCTTCCAACAGTTTCAGTTGTTCATTATTACCCGTGGAAAATACTCCCAGCCATCTTACTAATGCTTTGATATTGATGTATATATTGCCTTCATCATTTTCCAGTTTGGCAATTTCAAATATTCCGGAATTTTGGGTTTGAAAATTTTCCAACTCAGGTTTAGTGATGGTCCTGATCACATCTTCAACCAGTACCGGGGCAAAACTCCCCACAAAATGCTTTTCATAGATAAAATAAGAGAATAGTTCATCGCGTTCACCACCGGAAACTTCGTTAATAGTAAAACCTTGGTAGGTCCTGGATTGCCAATTGAATTTCTTTCTGGACTTGAGGTTTTGGATCAAATCGCCTGCAAGCTCTTGGCGCATTGATCCATCCAAAGGGACAATAAATAAATAATCGAATCCATCCTGGGCGGTAATATGGGCTGAAATTATCAGATTACTACCAGTAAATAACTTGTCGAGTCCCCCACTTATCCCCGATAAGCTATCCAGAGATTGAAACTTATTGATCACATGTTTAAAATAGTGGATGTTGGTTAGGTCTTCCCAAATAGGATTGGCCTGCATATTGTTCCAAGTCCTCACCAAATTATCACTTTGATAAATCCAAACTGCGTTCTCCGGTACCATGGACCAAGTGTTAACCTCTCTTAATGAGAACCATTTGGTTATTGAGAAATATCCACCAATGCCCAAAAAAAGGAAGATAAAAAGTACAATGGTCCCTTTTTTCATTTCAAATAAATAAAACAAGTAAAATAAATAGATTGTTTTTGAAAAGTGAAGATTTGGTGATCAAACTAAACTAAGCTACTACATTGAATCAACAATTCATTTTATTTAACTGTTTTGAGATAGTTTCGTGAACTTTTCCGATTATAATCTATCCATAATAAATTTTGCGTGTCATGAAATATATTATACAATCTACCATTTTGGTTTTTATGGTACTGTGTGAAATCAACCTGACTTGGTCAATGCAAGATGGAAATAAAAAACCGGCTATCGCCCTAACCAAGGATACCCTACAGGTTAGGGAACTGCTAGAGGATTTTGACCTTCATCAGGATTCCAATCCCGATCAAGCTTTATTGTTTGCGCAGAAAGCACTTACCCTCTCCCAAAAGATAAATTTTAAAAAGGCGAAGCTCAAAGCCTTCAGGATATAGGCATCATATTTAAGAACAAAAGTCATTTTTCCTTAGCTCATAGTCACCTAACCCAAGCCTTGTCCCTATTCCAGAAATTAAAAGACACCCTGGGAATCGCCAATAGCCTTAATGGGATTGGGGCTGTTTACAAGGATCAAGGTGACTATGTCAAAGCCTTAAAGTATTTATTCAAAGCACTACAAACCCTGGAAAAAACCAACAATAGTAGCGGTATGGGCAAATGTTTGAATAATATTGGTGAAATCTATAGCAAACAAAATGATTTTGAAAAAGCTCTGGAATATTATTTCCAGTCACTGAAAATTTTCCTTGCCCAGCAGGATCAACGAGGTTTGACCGATGGTTACGTAGATATTGGAATGGTATATGACATGCAGAAAAAGCCCCAACAAGCTCTGGACTACTATCATAAATCAATCGACATTTTACAAAATATTAATGATAAACCAGGGTTGGCATTTTCTTACGTATGTATGGGAGAAAACCTTCATAATCGGGGGCAATATGACCTTGCACTGGATAATTTTTTCAAATGTTTATCTCTCAATCAAGAACTTGAGAATTTTCAGAGGGTGGCCTATGCACTTAATGACATTTCATTATCCTATTTAGAAACCAATCAGATAGATAAAGCCTGGGAATACGCCAACCAAAGTTTATCCATTGCCAGGGAGATCGATTCCAAAAACGAGGTGAGGGCAGCATACGGTAGTCTGGCCAAGATAAGTGCCGTCAAAGCAGACTATAAAGGCGCTTATGAATTTCAACAAAAATTTAATGTTGTAAATGGTTCCTTATTTAGTGAATTGAAGGCCAAGGAAATTGGTAAACTGGAAGCAGGTTTTGAAATTGAAAAAAGGCTAGAGGAGCAAAAACGCAAGGAAGCTGAGAAGGCTAAAAATGAATTGGAACAAAAACAAAGAAGGGATGTGCTACAATATCAATTGATCTTTATTTTTGTGATTGGTTTCTTTGTGGTTCTGTTTTTTGCGGTAAAATATACCATTTCACTAAAAATAATCAAGAACTTGGCGTTTGTAGCCTTTTTGTTAATCTTTGAATTTGTTTTGGTTTTAATTGATCCTCTAATAAATCGATACACAGGTGGTGCTCCCCTGTTTATATTGCTGGCCAATGCTATATTGGCTTTAGGTTTTACTCCTTTTCACCGATTATTGGAAAACCGATTGACCAAAAGATTTATTTAGCTGGAATCATATCTCGACTACCTCATTTTTATATGGAGCCTGAAACATTCACCATTATTACCAATGATGGACTCGAGTTAGTTGGAAACTGGTGGCAACCAAAAGTCAATCCTGTGGGAGTGGTTTGTTTGGTTCATGGATTGGGAGAACATCAAGGCCGATACCAACATGTTATAGACCATCTTGGACAGGATCTGGCATTTTTTACCTATGATCAACGTGGACATGGAAAATCCCCGGGGAAAAGAGGTCATGCCAAATCCTTCAATCATCTTTTGGATGATGTTGAAAATCTTTTAAAGATCGCCCGCCGTGAATACAATTCCCTTCCCATATACCTTTACGGCCACAGCATGGGTGGTAATATTGTAGCCAATTACCTTTTGCGAAGAGTCACCAATGAACTGGCAGGTGCAGTACTCAGTTCAGCGTTCTTTCATTTAGCTTTCGAGCCTCCTTCCTGGAAACTGAAATTAGGACAAATTATGGCCTCCCTATGGCCCTCTTTTACCCAATCCAATGAATTGGATCCTTCTGATCTATCAACTGATCCAGAAGTGGGTAAGGCTTACCTGGCTGATCCTTTGGTTCATAATAAAATATCAGCAGGTTTGTTTTTTGCTTTGTTGGAATCCGGCAACTGGGCCCTTTACAACACTCATTTGTTAAAATTGCCAGTATTGGTAATGCATGGAACCTCTGATTCAATCACCTCCCCTGGTGGTTCTGAAAAATTTTTCCAAAATGCAGGATCCTACGCTACCCTTAAATTATGGGAGGGCATGAAACATGAAACCCACAACGAAATTGAAAAGGACCAGGTTTTAGATTATATAAAAGAATGGTTGTTGAAAAAGTAGTGCCTCCTTCCGGAGAAAGATTTTAAAAGCAAACAATATTTTATATCTTAATCACTTCCAATAACAATTATTCCATGAAAAATCTCAAACTGTTCTATAGCGCCCTTCCAGTTCTAGTAATATTGTCAGCCGTTAATAACTTCACCATATATGCTCAACAGAACAATTTAACAATACGGGTCGATCCATCCCGGGTAACCCTGAATGTTGGAGATTCCATCACTCTGCGAGCACAAGTTATAGATCAAAATGGGAGTGAGATTAAAGACAGAACTATAATTTTTTTCTCTCAAAGTGGAAAGGCTCTATTGGTAGACAGAGAGGGTAAGATTTTGGCCGGATTGCCTGGGAGCCATAAGATCACGGTAATGAGCCCTGGTTCAAATAACAATTATGCAAAAATTACCTACACAGTAAATGTAAATTTTTCCCC
>JAPUIM010000457.1 GCA_027297025.1 Bacteroidota bacterium
CGAGTGGGATTGATTAATTCTGGTGGTGCATCATCAGGTGAATCAGATTTAGCTGATGCGGTTAAAACTGCCGTTATAAATAAAAGGGCAGGAGGAACTGGGCTTATTTCTGGCAGAAAGGCTTTTCAAAGACCTATGGAAGAAGGTGTTAAGTTGTTGAACGCCATTCAAGATGTATATCTGACCAAGGAAATTGATGTCGCTTAGTACAAATCCCTAAGTCGTCGGCCATAACCAGAAGAAACCAAACACATTCATACCTGGAATCAAGGACGGGGAAGATTATTGATCCTCGTCTCACATCTTTACTTTCCAAGTTACATTGATTAATTTGGAGAGCCTGTTATTTAATTTCTCAAACTAGAATGAAATGAAAAAAAGAGTAATGGTATTAACCGGCGGAGGTGATTGCCCCGGCCTAAACGCTGTAATCCGTGCTGTTGTTAAAAGAGCTGCACAGGAAAGAGAATGGGAAGTAATTGGAAGTATCGAATCCTTTAATGGTGTTTTAAGAGAGCCAACTGAAATAAAAGTTTTAGATGAGCATACGGTAGAAGAAATACATATACAAGGGGGCACTATATTGGGAACCACCACCAAAGGCGGTCCCTTTGCCTGGCCCATAAAAAATAAAGATGGAACCTGGGGAGCGGCAGACCGCTCCGACGAGATGTTGAGGAAACTTCAATACCTGGGGGTGGAGGCAGTAATTAGTATTGGCGGTGATGGTTCTCAAAAAATATCACAAGCTTTGTATGAAAAGGGTTGTAATATTATCGGGGTGCCAAAAACCATCGACAATGACCTTTCTGCCACTGATTCTACTTTCGGCTTCAGGACCGCAGTACAGGAAGCAACAGAAGCGGTGGACAAGTTGGTGACCACTGCTGCCAGCCACAACCGGGTAATGATTTTGGAGGTGATGGGAAGGTCAGCCGGTTGGATAGCATTGCATACTGCTATAGCCGGTGGAGCCGAAGTTTGTCTTATCCCGGAATTACCTTATGATATTAATAAAGTTTTGGATGCTGTTTACCAAAGATTTGATGGTGAAAAGGGATTTGCTATTGTGGTAATAGCTGAAGGGGCACATGCCAAAGGAGGAAAAATAGTGGCCAAAGAAGCTACTGAAATCGGTGATACCAATGTCAAATTGGGTGGTGTAGGCTTCAAACTGGCCCAGGACTTAAAGGACCTGGGTTTAGAAGCTGGAATAAGAGTGACGGTATTAGGCCATTTGCAAAGAGGAGGTGTGCCCCTGGCGTTCGACCGGATCTTAGCCTCTCAATTTGGAGTGAAAGCCTTTGAAATGGTGTTGGAAGGTAAATTCGGGGAGATGGTTTCTTATAAAGAATCAAAAATTACTTCAGTGTCTTTAAAAGATGCCACCAAGGAATATAATTATGTCAATCTTGATGATTATCTGGTGAAATCTGCAAGAGGGATGGGCATAAGCTTCGGCGATTGATTTTCATTTATCCTTTTTTAAACTAGATTTAATCAACATAAGATTTGAACCATTATTAATGAAATATAACAATGGCATCTAAAGGAACTATTGCAATACTCACCGGAGGAGGTGATGTACCTGGTCTGAATCCCGCTATTCGTGCGGTAACATTTAGAGCACTTAGAGAAGGTTATAAGGTTTTGGGTATCCGTAGTGGCTGGGCGGGATTAGTGGAGGCTATTCCTGATAAAAAAGTTGATAACAGCAAGTATGTCACAGAGCTAACTACTGATTTGGTCAACCGTGCCGGACGTACCGGAGGAACCTTTTTACACACCTCCAGAACTAATCCCAGCAAGCTTACCCAAGGGGCGTTGCCAGAGCATCTCAGAGATAAATACAAAGAGAAGGTAAGTGACGTCACCGAAGAGGTGCTAAATAATATAGAGTTTTTTGGAATAGACTATTTGATTCCCATAGGTGGTGATGATACTTTGAGTTATGGTCACCGTCTACATAAAGAAGGAATTAAAATATTGGCCATTCCAAAAACCATGGATAATGATGTGCCCGGAACCGATTATTGTATTGGTTTCAGCACCTGTATTACCCGGACCATCGAATTGACCCACATGTTGCGTACCAGTGCAGGATCTCATGAGCGATTTCTTGTGATTGAGGTATTTGGTAGATATGCTGGTTTTACAACCTTGCTGCCTACCATGGCAGGAGCTTCAGATCGGTGTGTTATACCGGAATACCCGTTTGAAATAGAACACCTAACTGAGCTTATGATTCATGATCGAAATCAAAATCCAAGCAACTACGCAGTAGTATTGGTTTCAGAGGGTGCCACCATGGTACATCATGATGAAATGTCCTTTGAAGGCCAGGAAACGGATATGTTTGGACATAAAAAGTTAGGGGGTATCGGTGATAAAGTGGCGGCGGAACTCAAGGAACTCTCTCCTAAATACAATAATGGACGCACTATTGATACCGTGAATCAGAGATTGAGTTACCTGGTGCGATGTGGTGAACCCGATGCTTTTGATTCAATTGTACCCATGGCCTTTGGTAATATGGCATTGGATTTGGTACTTAATAAGAAATCGGGTAGATTAATTACCTTACGAAACGGTATTTACGATAGTGTGCCTTTGGATATCATCGTAGGACGGAAAAAGGTAATTAACATTGACAAACATTATAATATTGAAAGGTTACGACCTAAATATGAATCATTTATAAAACAGCCTTTATTTATTATGACTGCAGATGATTAAGATTGGTGGAGTGCAAGAATAGCGATTAGTCTTTATAGTATTCCCTGGCTTTCAATTTAAAATCCTCCCATTCCATTTTAGAGGGAATACTGAATTTAAATAACTCCATTATTTTAGGAACCACCTTTTCATTAAATCCATATTCCTCGGCGATACCCTCAAAAAAATGCATTTCCTTGTCGTCAATCACACCATCGGCTAATATCATTAGTACAAGGTCATAAAATTGATCGATTTTTTGCTCAAAATGGGGAGGTACTTCTGGTTTAATCTTATCCTTGTTTTTAATTATTGCTTTTACCTGTTCCGGTTTAATGCCATATTTATCCCCAATTTGATAGAGCAATTTTTCCTCAGTTTCGTGAAAATGTCCATCAATATTGGCCAACGCTACAAGGTTGGATAAATGCCTTTTTTTATAACGCAGATATCGCAGTTCAAATAAATTGAGCATGTATTTAAGGCCAGGTACTGGAATAAATATACTGTTTCAAACTTTACCTTGCAATTTTTGATTCAAGAACCCTTCGACTGCATAGTTATTTTATAGTAGTGATCTTAGGTGTAAAGTGATTTCCTTTATAGTCCCTTCACTATTGACGGTTAGGGCAATTCTTTGCCCGGGAATGGAAAGAAGCTGATTTATTTCCATCAATTCGTAATCAAAAGAAGGCTTAAAGTTTACCGCTAAAATTTCATCATTGATACGTAAACCGGCATTTTGGGCAGGTGAATTTTTCACAATATTATCAATCACAATTTTGGATTTGTTTTCATTGAATTTTATGGTTAAACCTGAACAATTGACCGGAAAAGCACTCAAGTAATGGCTATTGGGGCGCATATGAAGTTTGCCATTACGATCATCAAAAACCAAGTTGAATCTCTTTAATAATTCGTTTCCAATCGTTCCATCAAAAGAGGTGAAAGCCATAACACCTGCTCGGCCCAGATGTAATTTTACCGGTACATCTTCGAACACGTGATTGGCGATGTTTACATGATCAATTTTGGCAAACAGCAACTCCGTTCTCAACTCGGGGTCACTGCCTGAAGACTTGATTGAATAGAAATTCTCTAATTCCCCAATTAATCGATGCCTTTTGATATACGGTGATGTGAATAACAAACTACTGGGATCTCCTGTATCCAGCAATAAACCGGCCCTTATTTGAAGATTCTCAGTTATTTTTAAAAAACAGGTAATCTCCGGAATACCATAGGATAAGCGATAATCAATTTCAACACTTTGGAGAGGAACCCTATAACCATTTGGCGAGTATAGCAGTATTTGTGAGTGGTCAAAATCAATTTCCAAAACATATTCCGAGAACAACCCCAGGTTTAGTACACCGTCGATATTACGACCCACTGTGAACTCATGATAATGCGGGAAACCTTTTGCCAGGTTCACTAATTGCAATTCCAGATCACCAATACCAATGGTTTCGCTGTTGGTCAGATCTACGGTATTAGTTCCGGTTGGGCTGTAACTGGCTAAAGATCCCACTATTGGTAAATCCAAGGAATCTGCCAATGCCGCATCTATAAAGGCCGATGTAGATCCTGTGTCAAATATAAAATCGTAAGGACCTCCTTGGTTTACCATTACCTTCAAGAAAATTAGGTTACCGTATAATTCAAAAGGGATTCGGGCTTGTACACCATCTGGCTTCTGAGCATAGGTTTTACTCAGGAAGCAGAAAAATATTAACAGGAAAGTTATATATCGGCCCATTTTTATGGGGTTCATCTCTCTCATAGTATTTACGAAGTGAGATGAAACATGTTAAAATTATTTACCAAGAACATAAAGATAAATGATTCTTATACAGACGATTCCAGGGTGACTATGAATGATTTGTATGATGGCGTAAAGCTCCCGGTGGCTACTTTTTCCAGGGGCACCAATACATTGGCTTCCGGGAAATAAGCTGCCACACATTTTCTGGCGATGGGAAATGGTACCAGGTAAAAAGATCGGGCTTTCCTTTGTTTATCCCGGAAGTGACTTACAATATCAACCAATTGCAGGGCCTGCATTCCTGTCTCTCTAAGGTCGTCGGGATTTATGAACAATACCCTTCTTCCACCATGGATCCCTC
>JAPUIM010000458.1 GCA_027297025.1 Bacteroidota bacterium
ACGGATTATCCAGGCTGTCCAGCGCCGTGAATTCATAGGTGCCAAAGGTGTATCCCAAGTCACCGGACCGGGCGATCTCGGCCTTTGTAGGCTTCCAACTCAATTGAGGGGGACTACTAAAAGAACTTACTACCGTTTGCCAATTTTCCTTGATTTCCTCCGGTCCCTTCAATGGAAATTGTCCTTGGCGAAGAATAATTGCTTTTTGAGTGGCATACTGATAAAAGGCCTGACTGATCCCTTGGTCCCGGGCCAATTGAGCAAACTCCAGATCCACATCTATCAATTCTTGGGGATCCGCCGGGCTGGAATCCTGACTGATTTGCTGATCACAGGCCCAAACCAGGCTGAGTAATATAACATAAACAGTAGTTTTCATTTTAATCATTGGATTAGATAGCGTCCTAATGTCTAATATTTTTTGAAATAATCTTTGATCACACCTTTATATAAATTTTCTTTTTATATAGAATATAAGCTGGAACAAAAATGATGAGCATGTAAATTACCGCATAAATTAATGAAGCCAGCTTATGGGCCATGCCTATTTGGGTCATATTCTCCATGAATAGATCATTGAGGGACATACCTCCAAAGATGTCATCATAAAATACCAGCGTCAGCATACCAGCCAGCACATAGGAGCTGAGAGAATTTGCACCGTATACCCTGCCCAAAAAGGTCCATCGGTGGTAGCCTTTAACATCTACTACATAATAAAAGGCGGCCAGGGACATGGTGGCCAGGCCCGAAGAATAGAGCACATAGGAGCTGGTCCAGATATGTTTATTGATGGGGAAAAACCAATTCCAAACCGCTCCAAGACCTAACATGATGAATCCCATAAAAAACAAACGGAACAGTTTTTGGTTGATGTCAGGTGTTTTTAGCATGACCTGACCCACCAACATGCCGGAGATACCGGTGACAATGGCAGGGAATGTACTTAGGAATCCTTCGGGGTCCCAGGTGCCACGATACAGTCTTCCAGGTATTAACATATTGTCCAGCCAATTGGCCCAGTTTTTATCCGGTATCGAAAGGTCGGGAAAACCGATACCGGGTACCGGTACAAAAACCATGATCACCCAATACAACAGTAGAATGATAATACTGATGGTAATTAGCTGTTTTCGATTGGTATTGAGGAACAAAAACCCGCAAACTACAAACACCAAGGCGATCCTTTGCAATACCCCGGGCCAGCGTAATTCCGAGAAGTTAAACTCAGGCCATAATGCTAAGAACAAACCCAATAAAAATATCTTAGCCGCCCTGATCAGTAACTTCTTTTGTAATGGGCCTTTGGCATCACCGGCATCAAGTCGTTTGGTATAGGCCAAAGCGATGGACATCCCTACAAAAAACAGGAAAAACGGGTAGATCAGATCAGTGGTAGTGAGGCCATTCCATTCGGCGTGGAGCAAGGGGGCATATACGTGGTCCCAGGACCCGGGATCATTGACGATCACCATAGCAGCAATGGTAAAACCACGCATAACATCCAAAGAGATTAGCCGCTGAGAGGATGAATTAGCAAGAGATTGATTCACGAAATTTATTCTATGGCCAAGTTGGTGGTCAAACCTCCCCTGCCCTGCCCATTGAAGACTTTGAGTTTGACGCTGCCGGAAGGGACTTCCACCGGCTCAATATATAAACTAGAATTGACATTGGGTTCACTACCATCGGTAGTGTAGCGGATAGTCAACCCCGGATAGGAGGAATTGGCCCTCAATTTTCCCTTGTCTATACTGGCACCTGGAGCTGGTAAATGAAAATTATAACCTCCGTTGAACTGTTCTAGACGTACTAACTCCCGTCGGGCTAATGTGTTGACAAAAATATTCCAGTCGTGGTCAACGGCCTTTTCCCTGGATTCTTGGTCTTGGACAGTGCCCCATTCTGCTTGACCAACCCAGGCCCGTTCCGCCAGACCCAACATTTTGGGCAGATAATATGTCTCCAACATATCTCTTCCTTTTATGGTTTCACTCCACAACTGCCCCTGAAGACCTATGATATTGGATTTTTGGTCTTCCTTTAAACGTTCCATGCCCTCAAAATCAGTGGCTTGATCAAATGGTCTGCCACTTACATCTTCCTTTGTGGATTTAAACACATCATAGGGGATGAATTCGAAAGCTTCTTTTGTGTGAACAAATCCGCCCCAATATAACCCCGGTTCACGAGGATCTTTATCGTAAGCCAGATCAAAATAAAAGTTAGTCACGTTACACAACACCGTGGGATACCCGGCATTGGCCAGTTGATAACCCAGGTCCTCATTGCCCCGCAAACTGTTCCACACATAAGGAACCACCTGTGGGCCTGCGAATTGAGTGTTGGGTTCCCAGCCCCCGTCTTCCAGGAAAGTCATGGCCACTTCTTCCCATCCTCCGGTAATAAGGTTTCTTTCACGGAGCAGTGGCAGGATGCGGCCGAAGAAGTAGCTCTGTAAATTCCGTGGATTGTCGATCTGTGAATTTTCTTTCAGGAATTCCTGGCAAATAGGAGATCCCTCCCACGGTCCGGATGGCACTTCGTCTCCCCCGGTGTGGACCATTTTCAAGGGTACCTCAGCTTCCTGATACATTTCTATGATATCGTCCAGTACCGTTTCATAAAACCGGTACACTGACTCACGGCATACACAGACCACATTGTCGGTAAAATGCTGGGCAGAGGAATACACCGATTTGTCATCGGGATCCAATAACCGGTATTCAAGCGCTTTATCCTCATTGCCCTCAGCCATATATTTTCGGTACCGGTATTCCATGGATTTGATAGCAGCCCGCGAATGTCCCGGCATATTGTACCCGGGGATCACCTCAATGTGCCGGTCGTAGGCATAACGAATGATCTCCTTGAAATCTTCCCGGCTAAAGAATCCGCTGCCGAATTCATTTTTCCGATCGGGGCCTGAGCCATAGGCAGGGATTAAATGTTCACTGTCATCCAGAGTATGTCCACGAAAAGCTCCGATCTGGGTCAATTCTGGTAATTCCTCAATTTCCAAACGCCAGCCCTCATCTTCCGTGAGGTTAAATAGAAATTTATTTAATTTATAAAAGGCCATCAAGTCCAAAAGGCGCAATACCGTTTCTTTATTATTGAAATTCCGACCCACATCCAGGTGCATGCCCCGGTAAGTAAAAGCCGGAGCATCTACTATCTTAACTCCATTTACACTGATAGATTCCTTTGGTTTGGACCAGGCTTCCAGGGGTAACCGGGCAACCAGGCTTTGAATTCCGTAAAATACTCCGGCCCCATCACTACCAGTGATGGTGATCCCTTGGGTGTCGGAAACTTCCAACTGATAGGCCTCACTGGAAGATCCTTTCACTTTGATATCTCCCAGTTTGAGTTGGATAACATTACTGGCACCGGTTATTCCTTCTTTTTTGGTTGGTGAAGTGGTTAACACCTGACTTAGTCTTTCGGCCAGAAGGTTTGCTTGGGTGGATAATCCGGATTCATATTCAATGATGGTGGAACCGCTGATGGATACTTCACCCGACTGGAACGAGATAGCCACTGGCGAGGGGATAACCGAAAGCAACTCATCTTCGTCCAACAGGCTTACTTTCCGATTATTTTCAAAC
>JAPUIM010000459.1 GCA_027297025.1 Bacteroidota bacterium
CCTAATGGGTTTTTCGGCCCTGGCTGGAAGTATAACTGATAGTGATTTAACTATTTTACATACTAACGATATGCATTCACGTATCGATCCTTTCCCCAATGATGGTGGGAAGTATGCTGGAAAAGGAGGGATGGCCAGGAGGGCCCAGCTTATTAAAGAGATCCGACGCCGGGAAGCACAGGTTCTGTTGTTGGATGCGGGGGATATTTTTCAGGGTACTCCATATTTTAACTTATTCGAGGGGGAACTTGAGTTTCGGCTGATGTCACAAATGAAATATGATGCAGCTACCCTGGGCAATCACGATTTTGACAATGGCATTCCTGGTCTTGAGAAACAACTACCACATGCTGACTTTCCATTTATTACTTCCAACTACGATTTCACAAACACTGCGCTAAACAACAGTTTTCTACCCTACAAGGTTTTTCAAAAAGGAAACATCTCCATTGGCGTGTTTGGTTTGGGCATAGAACTTCACGGTCTGGTTGGTGAAAAACTCTATGGTAATACTAAATATCTTGATCCTGTTCCGGTGGCCAGGGAGATGGTGCAACAATTACGGGCCATGGAGTGCCATCTGGTGATTTGTCTTTCTCACTTAGGATACCGCTATGACCATGAAAAAATATCGGATCAAAAATTAGCAGAACAGGTGAACGGAATCGACCTGATCATCGGAGGACATACCCATACCTTTATGGAAGAACCGGAGGTAGTTACCGGACCGCATGGTCAGATTACCTTGGTCAATCAGGTGGGTTTTGGAGGAATCAATTTGGGCCGCATCGACTATAAGCTTACCAGGATTAGTGGTAAAATGACCCCATCGTCAGCAACTGTAAAAGTGACTAACTAGACAATAGAGAATGAGTTTTTTTTATAAGTTTTTTTTTGTAAAATTTGTTTCCCTTTTTCATAGCTTGGTATTAACCCTATTACTTTATTAGTTAATGCATCCCGATCCAAACACCGTATGGAGCAATTGCCTTAATTACATAGGGGATAATATTAGTGAACAGAGTCTCAAGACCTGGTTTGCTCCTATCGTCCCTATAAAACTGGATAATAACGTTTTAACCATTCAGGTACCCAGTCAATTTTTCTATGAGTGGCTGGAGGAAAATTATGTTGGATTATTACGGCAGGCTATTGACCGGGAATTAGGAATGGAAGCCAAGCTGGAGTACTCTGTTATTGTTGATAAAGGAAATGATCAAAATCAACCCTTTACCATTAAATTGCCCACAGCTAAATCGGGTAGCCACAAACGCCCAAACGGCCAACCACAGAACCTGAATAATCCCTTTGATCTACAATCGTTGGGTCAAATTCAGCGGAAATCCCACCTAAACCCTCAGTACACTTTCGATACCTTCATTGAGGGAGACTGTAATCGTTTGGCCCGTGCTGCCGGGTTTGCGGTAGCCTCCAAACCTGGAGTGACCAGTTTCAATCCATTGATGGTGTACGGCGGCGTTGGTTTGGGCAAAACCCATCTGGTACAGGCAATTGGCAATGAAATCAAGGGCAACGGGAGTGATAAGTTCGTTCTATATGTTTCTTCTGAATATTTTACCAACCAATTCATTGAAGCAGTAAAAAACAACAGGATCCAGGATTTCACAAATTTCTATTTACAGATTGATATCCTGATAATTGATGACGTTCAGTTCCTTTCAGGCAAAGAAAAGACCCAGGAAATATTTTTCCATATCTTCAATCATTTACATCAATCCGGGAGGCAGATAATTATGACCAGTGACCGTCCACCCAGGGACCTAAAAGGGTTGGAAGAACGGCTGCTTTCACGTTTTAAGTGGGGACTTACCGCAGACCTTCAACTACCGGACCTTGAAACACGGATTGCCATAATCCAGAAAAAGATGCAGGCCGATGGTATTGACATCCCTGGAAATGTAATAGAATATTTGGCATACAGTGTTGATACGAATATTCGGGAACTGGAAGGGGTAATAATTTCAGTAATGGCACACGCTTCACTAACGAAAAGGGACATCGACTTGGAGTTGGCCAAACAAATCCTTAAAGACATTGTACAGGACATAGATTCAGAGGTAGGAATTGATTTTATTCAAAAAACTGTATCGGAATATTTCGATGTAGTGCTGGAAGATTTAAAGGCAAAGACCAGAAAAAAAGAGATTGTGATAGCCAGGCAAACCGCCATGTATTTTTCCAAGGAGTATACGAATCACAGTTTGAAATCCATCGGGTATCATTTTGGCGGCAGAGACCACAGCACGGTGATCCATGCCGTTCAGTCCGTGAATGACATGATCGATACCAATTTTAAATTTAAGTCTTCCATTGAAGAGCTTAAGAAAAAGCTCAAAATGAGAACTTTTTAGCAGTCTCCTGACACATTCAAAGAATTTAGCTACTAATGGGAATTCGATCGGTTTTAAGTAAACCTTTTGCTGCGTGGATTGTCGGTAAGCAAAAGAAGTGGATGAACCGTGGAGGCGCCTTCCAGCAACACCTGTTCAAATCGCTTATATCACAGGCGAAGAATACAGAATTTGGAAAGGACCACAATTTCAAAGAGATCCATACCCATCAAGATTTTGTGTCTTCGGTTCCTGTGCGTGATTATGAGGGCCTTAAGCCTTACATAGAGCGGATGATTACTGGAGAAAAAAACGTATTGTGGAAGGGATCACCCATTTATTTCAGTAAAACATCCGGGACAACCTCGGGGGTGAAATACATACCCATTACCAAAGATTCAATTTCCAACCACATTAACGGGGCCCGGGATGCGCTGTTGAACTATGCATACCATACAGGAGAAAGCCGGTTTTTGGATGGGAAGCTCATTTTTCTGTCAGGCAGCCCAGAGCTGGACTTCAAAGG
>JAPUIM010000046.1 GCA_027297025.1 Bacteroidota bacterium
ATTTTCAAAATCAAATGTGTTGTTATTGTCGAAATTAGCGGTAACCGCAAGTTTCTCTCCGATTTTTCCCACTACATTCATGCTGATCTGTTGATCAAATTCAAAACCGCCGTTCCTCTGTTGGCGGATTGGAATAGATGGATTGAAACTCCTGTCGAAACGTGCCCCAAAATCAAGGGTCACAAAACCGTTTCTTTGCAGGTCCAGATAACTTCCTCCAAATATTCGATCGAAAACAGGGCTGAAATATATCCGGGGAATCAAATTCCTTCCACTTACTGCACTTTCCCCATCCAAAGCTGCCGATCTGTTTTTCCAATAATTCCTGATGATTTGTCGCTCCTGATATTCGTTGAATTCTTCAAAGGTCATAGAAGAAGTGGGTCGGTAGTTTACATCTCCTATCTTTTCGTAGATAGTGTAATTCATTCCAGTATCTATTTCTACATCCATTTTTAAGCTGGAGGGATCTTTTAATTGTAGAGGAGATGGACTTGTGGAATGAGAGAATGGATCTCCAAAACGGTCTTTGGGTTGATAGATTGGCTTCTTAGAAGGTTGATAGGGCCCGGTTTCCAAGGTATCACGGGCAACTGAATCAGCGGCAACACTATCGGGCAGAAAGTAAACCCCCGTATTATGGAGAAAATAATTATTGGATGCCTTACCGTATGTGATTAAGACCAGAAAAAGGATGGATACTCCGAGAATACATAATATTTGACTGTTAGTTTTTAGCAAACCAGCATTCCGAAGAGTGATTAGGTGTTTTTTAAAGCAAGTTTAATAAGCTCCTCAAGGGCGAGATCTTCATTATCCCTGAGGAGCATATCGATTTTTTTCTCGGCCAGACTTTTATTTATCCCTAAAGTGATCAAAGCGGACAACGCTTCATTCTTAATAGTATTGTATGAATTTGAAGATAAATCCACTGCTTTTTCAATTAATTCATCCCTTGCAATTTTATCTTTAAGTTCCAGGATCACTCTCTGGGCGGTTTTGGAACCTATTCCTTTTACTCCCTGAATCAGCTGGACATCCCCATTGACAATGGCAGATTTTATTTCATGGGGAGAAAGGGAAGACAACATGATCAGTCCTGTACTAGGCCCTATTCCGGATATAGAAATCAGATTTAAAAAAATCATTTTTTCTTCTAATTCAGCAAAACCATACAGGGTGTGTGAGTCTTCCTTTATATGAAGATAGGTGTGTAGCTTATAGTGCTCAGCATCTTTAAGGGCCGAATAGGTGTTTAATGTAATTTTCACCTCATAACCAATCCCGTTTATTTCAATCACCACCTGGGTAGGATCTTTATAAGCCAGTTTACCGTCAACGAAAGTGATCATGCTAATTCCCTTCGGCTTGAGCGTGTACAGCAGCGATAGCTGTCATATTCACTATTTCACGAACACTGCTACCGAGTTGTAAAATGTGTACGGGTTTATTCATTCCTAAAAGAATTGGGCCTATGGCTTCTGCGCCACCTAATTCCATCAACATTTTGTAAGCAATATTGCCAGAAACCAGATTGGGAAAAATAAATGTATTGGCCCCTTTTTCCGCCAATTCACTAAATGGGTACAATTCATTCTGCAACTCTGTATTTAAGGCAGTATTAGCCTGCATTTCTCCGTCTATTATAAGATCTGGAAATTTGGCCTTGGCTTTTTTCACGGCAAGACTGGTTTTTTCAGGTACCTCTCCTTTGCTCGATCCAAAATTCGAATAGGAGAGTACAGCTATTCTGGGTTCTATATTAAAGAACCTGGCTGCGGTGGCGGTATGTTCAATAATATCCACCAAATCATCCGCGGTCGGATCTATATTGACTGTAGCGTCTGCAAAGATAAAACTGCCCCTTTTTGTATTTAATATATACATACCTGCCACTTTTTTCGATCTGTCTGCTACACCTATCACATGTAAGGCCGGCAAAATGGTCTTTGCATAATCCTTGGTAAGTCCCGAAATCAGGGCATCTGCCTCTCCCTGTTCAACCATCATAGCCCCAAAATAATTTCGATCCCTCATTAATTTTTTCCCTTCATGGGGGGTTAATCCTTTGCGTTTTCTTTTTTCATACAATAAGTACCCAAACTCTTCAGTTTTTGCATCCTCTTCAGAAGTATCAATGATCTTGCAATCGCCGATATCCAAATGATATTCATTGACCAAACCGGCGATGTGCTTCTTATTCCCTAAAAGAATGGGAATGGCTATATTTTCATCTAAAACGATCTGAGTGGCTTTTAATATTTTATAATTATCGGCTTCTGCAAAAATTACCCTTTTAAGGTCTTTACGTGCCCTGGATATAACTCCGGAAATGAGCTTGTGATCGATTCCCACTTTTTGCTGAAGTTCTATTTCGTATTGGTCCCAATCCTGAATTTCGAATTGAGCTACTTTAGAAGCCATGGCAGCTTTAGCCACTGCTGGAGATATCGAGGTAATTAACCGTGGATCCAAAGGTTTGGGAATAAAATAATACCGGCCGAATTTTAAATTTATATCACCGTAAGCTTTGTTAACCATATCGGGTACCGGCTCTTTGGCTAGTTTGGCTAAGGCATATACCGCGGCTAATTTCATTTTTTCATTAATAGCAGTAGCTCTCACGTCTAAGGCACCCCTGAAAATGTAAGGAAACCCCAATACATTATTTACCTGGTTGGGATGGTCGGATCGTCCGGTGGCCATTATGATATCGTCCCTTGATTTCATAG
>JAPUIM010000460.1 GCA_027297025.1 Bacteroidota bacterium
CCTTACTATAACCAATCACATAATTCGCTGTACTTTTTAAAGAGAAAATCACTATATTATTATGGTTATACATTTCCTCCTATTCCCTTGGAAGCATTTCAAAATTCACATCCAATTTATATTGCTGAACCTGATTTGCCAATGTTTCTGAGAAATTTTTGGTAAACGTCCGAAAAAAGGGGTACCATGCTATAAATATCACTATAAACAGTTACCTTTGTATCCCATAAGTATGTTAACCAATTAATACTTATGGCAAAATATATCTTCGTAACCGGCGGGGTTACCTCTTCACTGGGAAAGGGCATCATTTCTGCATCTTTAGGCAAATTATTACAAGCCCGGGGTTTTACCGTCACCATCCAAAAATTCGACCCCTACATCAATATTGATCCTGGTACCTTAAATCCTTATGAACACGGTGAATGTTATGTAACCGATGATGGGGCCGAGACCGACTTGGATTTGGGGCATTATGAGCGGTTTCTAAACATCACTACATCTCAGGCCAATAATATCACTACCGGTAGGATATACCATAATGTGATCACCAAAGAACGCAGGGGTGATTATTTGGGCAAAACTGTGCAGGTGATACCTCATATCACTGATGAGATCAAGCGCAATTATTTGTTATTGGGCCAAAACGGAAAATATGACATAGTCATTACCGAAATCGGAGGATGTGTGGGCGATATCGAATCCCTCCCGTTTATTGAGGCTTTAAGGCAGTTGAAGTGGCAAATGGGAGCACATGAACTGGTTACCATTCATCTAACTCTGATACCCTATTTGAAATCCGCCGGTGAACTCAAAACCAAACCCACCCAACATTCGGTAAAACAACTATTGGAAGCAGGGGTTCAACCCGATATCTTGGTGTGCAGATCGGAGAAGATATTGTCTCAGGATATAAGGAAAAAATTGGCATTGTTCTGCAATGTCAATCTCAATTCTGTGATCGAAGCACTAGATGCAGAAACCATATACGATGTACCCATGCTAATGAAAAAAGAAAAATTAGATGAAAGGGTATTGGCCAAATTAAAACTTTCCCATAAAAATGAGCCAGACGTGACACAGTGGAAAAAGTTTTTAGGGAAAATAAAAACTCCCACCGATGAGGTGAAAATTGGATTGGTAGGTAAGTATGTGGAGCTTCCCGATGCCTATAAATCTATCGTCGAGTCATTTATACATGCCGGAGCTGAGAACGATTGCCGGGTAATTGTTCAGTATATCTCGTCTGAAGATATTACCAGGGATAATGCATCGGAAATTTTGTCCGGTCTTAGCGGATTACTGGTAGCCCCGGGATTCGGAGAAAGAGGTATAAAAGGAAAGATAGAAGCTATTAAATACGTCAGGGAAAATAAAATTCCTTTTTTGGGTATTTGTCTGGGCATGCAATGTGCGGTGATTGAGTTTTCCCGCAATGTACTGGGTATTAAAAACGCCAGCTCAACCGAAATCAATAGCAATAGCAAAGATCCGATTATAGATTTGATGGAAGATCAGAAAAATATCACTATGAAGGGGGGCACCATGAGACTAGGTGCCTATAATTGTCAAATAAAAAAGGGAACCAAGGCGGCGGCGGCTTATGGAAAAACAAGAATAAAGGAGCGACATCGACACCGCTATGAATTTAACAATAGATACCTGAAGAAACTGGAAAAAGGAGGGATGATAGCTTCGGGCATAAATCCTGAAACAGATTTAGTGGAAATAATTGAATTAAAAAACCATCCTTGGTTTTTAGGCTGTCAATACCATCCGGAGCTAAGAAGTACGGTATCAAACCCACATCCCCTGTTTATAAAATTTGTAAAAGCCGCTCTCGACCATAGTAAAATCTCCCTCTAATATATAGGGAGATTTATTGAGCTGGCGATAGTAATTAATGGGGTAAATCATATAACTTTGCGGATTAAAATTTTCACCGACTTTGGTTTCATAGGGTAGCTATTTTAGAAACAAATGGACAAAAATCAAGCAACCGGTTTAATACTGATCTTTCTGCTGCTGATGGTTTATTTTCAGTTCTTCTCTGGACCTACTCCAGTGCCCCCCTCCCCTGTGACGGATCCGGAAGTTACTACTGCTCCTCAGGCTTTGCCTTCAACGGAAACACCCACCCTACTAGAGCATTCAGAAACACCCGAAGCTCAACAGCTATTATCAAAATACGGAATATATGCACCAGCCGCCCAAGGAAAGGAACAAGAGGTAGTAATTGAAAATGATGATCTCTTAATTAAGATCTCAACCAAAGGGGCTAATGTTAAAGAGGTGATGCTAAAAAAGCACCTTACTTATGATAAACAACCGCTTGTTTTAATAGATGCTGGTAGCAGTAAACTATCCTGGAAGGTGCCCACTACCCAGGGGCCTGTTGATCTTTCAGATCTGTTTTTTAAAACCAATCAAACCAGCATAATCTTAACCGAGGGTGATAGTACAGGTATCACATTTACTGCAAATATTGGAAATGGTCGCTCCATTATAAAAACCTATGGTTTTAAGGGAACCGGTTACCAATTGGGTGCTAATATCCGGTTTAAAGGATTCGATCCAGGTTTTGGTAACGAAAACCTGGTCATCGAGTGGGAAAATAGAATCAAGAAGCTGGAAAAGGACCTGGAAACCTC
>JAPUIM010000461.1 GCA_027297025.1 Bacteroidota bacterium
TAATTTTAAATAAGTGACCAGGTCCCATTTATGGGCTATCACTGCTTTGAATTCTCCAGTGTACCTGATTTCGGCCGCTCCGGTAAGGAATGATACCCGACCCAAGTAGGTATGTGAGGAAGCATAAGGGGACTTCCCGAATCCAAACTTGATAAATTTCATTCCTCCACCAATCAAGACCCCGTCATCCGAATTAAACCCGGCAAAGATTTGAGGGACCCCATAGTCGTATTTAAAATTATAATATTCGAAGCGGTACCATTCAGGATCAAGATTTCTAATGAATTTGCTTTTCTCATTGAGCGTTAACTGGTTTTCTTCTTCGGAATCATCATATATCTTGGTATATTTCTTTTTAAGATTACCAGACGACTGGTCGATAAATTCATCCTCTCCCTCGCCTCCAATGATGCGGATGCGGATTGAATTAGATGCTTCACCGGTTATTTTAAAGATATCTTTCCCTTGGTTGCCGTAGATATTGATCACTTCAGTTTCATCCTGGTTAAACACTCTGTCATATATCTTTTTCTCACGCTCTCCTGTTTTCTCGATTTTGAATACTTTAACCGAGGTCTCCGAGTTATTGAGTCTGTTGATCTCAAAGTAATCTCTTTTATCGCTCCCTACTACATCCACTTCTTTGGCCAGTACCGGATAATATTTTCGGGCTACCTCCTTGAGTTGCTCTCTCCGGGATTTTAACTTATCAATGATTTCCGGAGCCGAAAGTTGCCTGACACTATCAGGCCAAACTTCAAAAGCCTGTTCGATCACTTGGTCGGTCAAACGTAATTGCATAGAATCAATAACATTTATCCAGTCATCAAGCGATAGATCGTTCAGATAACCCCGGTCGATATTGGCCGCTTTGAAATTGAGCCCGAATTCATCAGTTATCTTATAGTCAAAATGCCGGCGAAATCGATTGCCCCATTTCTTAGTAGAATTGCGAGGAATGAATCCATCGTAACTGAAAAAAACATAGTCACGATCGCGAGGCACTGGTCTGTATATTGTGGTTTTCCCCTGTTTAAAGGAAGCCCACCGCCATTGATCCTCATGCCGGTCCCAATCCCCCACCCACATGTCGAACATTCTGGCCCTAAGCATGGCCCACTGGTCAACATTATCATCATTGTCTTCATAGATCTTCTCCAGGAGTTTCCGGGTACCAATAATGTTTTTAGAGCGACCGAAGCTATAAACGTCACTTCGATCCTCATCCGGTCGCTCCTCTAGCAAAGCCAGTTGACCTCCGAATTCGTCCTGGAATTCGTTGAGTTGATTTTCCGGGAGGATATAAACGATCAGCGGATTGGTATGATATACCTGGGCAGCGTCAGCCAGTGTGGGAATGGCGATGGCACCATAGGGATGGAGTCCGGAAACCTGATCTTTAAAAAATGATTCGATAAAAGTTCCTCTGAACTCATCTGGCAGTGCTTCTTCTTGAAATTTTCTAATGGTGCGGAGTACGTATTGCCTTCCCTGCTGATTGATAAGCCGGAGAGATTTGGTTTGCAGCCCTCCTCCTTTTTTGACAATTGTTAGACCTCCATCTATTTCATCCAGATTTAACACTGGTGCTTCTATGGGTGTGGCCCAAACTTTTCGGTAATGTTCTCCTAACCAAAAAATATTGGATTTAGTAGTTTTAAATTGAAAACCAGGATATCGAGCGGTCAGCGAAAATTGAATTTCCTTTAACGGTGATTTGGTACTATCACTACTACTTTGACACCATAAATGAAACGGCCACCCTAAAATCCAAAAAATGATGATAACAAAAGGCCTTTTCAAGGTTGGGAACATGATCTAAGTATGCTTCAAACTCTCAAAATAAGGAAAATTCCACTATCTAACTCAAAATTCATTGGATAGAAGCTGGACTACTTAAAAAAACTTCATCTTATGCCCAAAGGCCAATAGTATTATCTTCCGGTATCTTTTACCAGTTGTTGGATGGTAATTTCATCTCCGGAAAACGGACCAAATTTTTCCAGTTTGATGGTGGCCATAGCTGCAGCAAAGATTCCCGATTGGGTTACATCAGTAGATCTGTTTCGTTGGTATAGATACCCCGCCATATAGGTGTCACCACAGCCTGTAGCATCCACCAATGTATGTGGCGGGAAAGCTGGAATTTCATAAAACTTTCCTTGGCAAAAAATCATTGAGCCTTTACTGCCCATGGTTATTACAACCTCTTGTACACCACGAGCTGCAATCCATTGGGCCGCATCATGTATGTTGGATTCACCAGTTAGAATAGTTGCTTCATCTTCATTCGCCTTTAGTACATGGACAAAAGGCAGAACTGTTTCTCGCTGGTCCCAATTTCGATATTCTACTTCTCCATTCTTTATGCTTCTAAGAAATCCCTGAATCTCAAGAGATATCCTGGAGTTTCTGCTCAGCTCAATGATAAATTCCGGAGAGAAATCATGGCAAGTTAATGCTCCAAGGTGCACCAGGTCAAAATTGGCATCCTGTATATCCTTCAAAGAAAAGGGTTCTGCAATTTCATGTACCAGTTGTTTTCGATGATCTGACTGGTCAGGATAGATATTTTCAAATGTGGTGGTCTTCAAACTGGACAGAAAAGATAGATTCACAATTTTTCTATCTATTGTTTCCAATAGATGAAGGTCATTAGTAGAGGCCTTAGTAACCAGGTTCAAGGATTCATTGAGTTTTTGTAAAGCATGGCTGAAATAAAAAGCGGTCCCTCCCGGCATTTCCTTAAAACCATGTGGAGTAGTTATCCGATCTTTGGTGATGTGTCCTATAACAGCTAAACGACTCATGGAAGGAGGAAACTATCCTTGATAATTGGAATTTAACCAAACCATAGGCAGCGGTGTTTCAAAACTCCCGTCTTGGTTTTTTATCCTATTTATAAATTTACCTTCTTTTTTGAATCCCACCTTTTGATAAAATTTCACACTAGTGAGATTATTTTCTCTAACAAAAAGTTCTACCCGTAAAATGTTAGGGTATGAGTTTTTAATCTTGTTCAAAAAATGTCGAATGAGTTCCTTACCCAATCCTTTCCCCTGCCGCAGAGGATGGACCACGATGGTTAGGTCTCCTAAGATGTGGTCAAATGCCTTGACAGGGTATTTATAAGCATGTACTTCTGCCCAGATAATCCCAGCGTGTAAGGGATTTTCCATTACCAAAATAAGTCCGTTCCTTATACTTTCTTCCATGAAAGAATCAATGTACTCGTCGGTGATCTCGGAAGGTGTATGAATGATTCCTCCACCTTGAGCGGCTACTTTTCGATGAAGGATCTTTATCTCAGTACGGTCTTCCCATCGGGCGGATCTTATAAATACATCACTATTTTTCATCAGGATAAAAAGATATTAGTTATAATCAATCTAACTATCCTATCAGCTCAGGACCAATAAATTTCCGATTTATTAAAAGATATTAATAAAAGTTGGCTTATACCTCAGAAAGTACTTTTTTCTTGTCGAAAAGTTCCTGATCGGGCTTTGACGGATCGTTGAAAGAAACTTTGCCTCGATTTTTTCTTATTACACGCGAATATAGGGAGACATCCCTATTAAACAGGAACATGAATAGTAATTTTGTCCAGGATCGATGAGAGGCTAAATTGTCATAGTGCTCAGCAGCAATTTCCTTTATTTTAGGGAGCTTTTTCCAGGATACAGAAGGGAAATCGTGATGCTCATTGTGATATCCTACATTGAAGGCTACTTTGTTCAATCCACCATAATAACTATAGGTTTCCTGATTGTTATCCAAAGTAAGGTAATGTTCCTGAATCCAACGGGCACCCAATGGATGCAGTCCCACCGAGAAAAACAGGCTTAATAGTAGATAGATCAACGCACTGGGACCCCAAAAAAATAAAACCAAAGTGGTGAAAACAATTTGTACGGACCAATTGGTTACCACCCACCTATCGATGGGTTTTATTTCTTTCAGGCGCAACATGCGACTGATTTGTACAAAAGGGTAAAGCAATAACCAAATGGCTTTTTTAATGGTGGAATTCTTAACCAGGTTGGCTTCCCACGGGCTGGGCAGATCAGCGTCCAACTCCAGGATCCCTTGAAAAACATGGTGTTTGATGTGATAACGCTGAAACGTAACCGAAGCGGGGAACACCTGAGCGAGGTTGGCTGTCATTCCTGCCAAGGTATTGAGGTATCGTTTTTTGAATAATAGATTATGGGCGCATTCATGGACCATAACAAACATACCATGACCTAAAAAAGCCCCGGCAGTATAGGCTACTACAACAATGAGCCACCAAGCCTGGTCTTTAAGTAACCAGGCCAGGGTTATCTGGGCGATTGTTATTGCCAGAATGTAATAAATGGTAGAGGAATCCTTACCGATCAACTTACGAATCTCCGGGTGTTTCTTGAGTAAGGCTTTGGTATAATCCCTATGGGGCTCCCTGTTGGGACTGAAATGAAATTCGGTTCTTTTTGACATTTTCAGGTTTAAAGTTAATCCACAAAATTTAAAACATGCAAATTTAACAGATGTAATTGATTTTAGCAGAGGATACGGTATTTATATCCTTTAGTTTTTTAAATATTTGTATTTTTTTAAAACACCTGGTAAAAGTATTTGTTCGCAATCTTTCTCAAGATTAAATAGGGTCAGGTGTTTTTGATCTCACCACCGCCAAACAGGACCGTCCCTTTAATAAATAGTTCTTTACGGGGATCAGGGATGGCATTGGGGTCCACTTTTCTTTTATCGCTAAAGCCACCTACTATAGGGGTGACTTCGACCCTTACATTCCAGTCTTCTGGCACGAAAAAGGTTGCGCCTCCAAATAACACAAAAAGATCAATCACATTTTTTTCTCCCGAGAGAGTGGCTTGATCTAGTTTGTACTCCGAGCCGCCCAGAACTGTGGTAACCCGGCCACCCTTAAAGTTTCTGCTGGTAATGATCTTTTCTCCACCCCCCAAAAAGGTGAAATCATCCAACAGGTCCATATCCTTCTTACTATCTTCTCCAGTCGGCAGTGAAGACAAACGCTTGCGAAATATAATTACCAGGCCCAGTAATATTAGCAGACCCGGCCAAAACATACGCCATTGATGCCGCGACAGATCCAGCATATCGGGAATCAGGAAAAATGCTCCGATCACAATCAGCACCAATCCGGTGCCGACCCTTTTGCCATATATGAGCAAGACCCCTATAAACATGATGATTACTTCCCATGAAAACAGGTAATACCTTATAGGATAGGGAATGATCCTCAAATTGTCAAGGATAAGGATTGCTCCAATTAATATTAAAACCAAGCCAAGGATTAATCGTCTATCTCTGATCATAATTGTTATAA
>JAPUIM010000462.1 GCA_027297025.1 Bacteroidota bacterium
GAAAGCAGTGTTTTGCCTTGCAGGGTATCAGCCATAGAGTAGGATCCCCGGCTGTAATTAACAGCATCCGGATTGTTTGTACGGGTTTGATAGGTATCGGAATTTTGGGCCCGCAAGTTCTGATCCAGTTGTAACCACAAATATTTCAAGTCGTCTGGAGAGTTGTTAAAATAGGTGATGGTCTCTGATCCGGTTATGGTTTGTTTCTGATCGTCCAGGGTAACCTGGATATCATAATCAGCTTTTTGCTGCCAATATTTGGAACCGGGAGCCCCAGACCCGGTACGGTATTCATTAGGAGTGGGGAGCATGGTACCCAATTGTTCGAACTTACCTTGGTAACTCTGATCTTGAGCAACTGCCAATTGAGAGGTAAATAAAATTAGAGAGAGAATATAGTTCTTCATATCAAAGGTTTTTCACCAAAATTTTGTTTCTATCATGATAGTCAAGGCAATTCCGGCGACTGCTGAAGAGATCACCAATCGCCAATCCCGTTGATTTGTATTAAAAAGGTCGACAAAGATAAAAGAAGAAGTCATAAATATTGCAACTATTATTATTTGACCTATCTCTAAGCCAATGTTAAAGGCAAAAAGTTGGGTAAGAATGGAAGTATCTTTTCCTAAAAGTCGTATGAGATAATTTGAAAACCCCAGTCCATGAACCAATCCGAAAAACAGAGCAAACAGATAATTTTGATCAAATCCACGGTAGGAAAATTGGCGAGAACCCCTCAAAATATTAAAAAAGGCGGTTACAAATATTGTTACAGGAATGAGAAATTCAATAATATCCGAATTAAACCTGACCAGTTGGAAAGTAGCCAGGGCTAGGGTCACTGAATGTCCTAAGGTAAAAGCAGTAACCATTATTAACAGTTTCTTCCAGTCACTAATGGTATAAATTGTACATAGGGCCACTACGAACAGAATATGGTCATAACCTTTGACATCCAGGATATGATCAATTCCGAGTTGAAGATATAGTGAAAATTCGGACATATTTCCTACTTTGATATAAGCGGGGCCTCAAAAAGCTCTCAAAATAAATTAATTTTACCTTGTTACCCAAACTGTGACCGTATGATGCTTCTAAACATGTTTATGTGGTTGGTGCATTTAATTTACTTTCATCCTTTTTATCTAAGTGTTTGTGAGATCGATTACAACTCCACCAATCACTCTCTGGAAATAACCCACCGTATATTTGCAAATGACCTCAGCGATGCGATTTCTGATTCTTATGGCTTGGAAATTGAAGGAAGCAATACCAAATTAGATTCTATTCTCACTGGATACTTCCATCAGCATTTTAAAATTTCCTTAAACCAAAAACCTGCGACTATCACCTATGTGGGTAGTGAATTGGAAGAGGACGTAATATGGTGTTACCTGGAAATCACGAAAGTGAAGCGACTAGGCCTGGTCGAGATCTATGATGCGGTGTTGATGGATGAATTTGAGGACCAAAATAATATTGTTCATGTCACTTCTGGGGAAGTAACCAAAAGTCTTAAATTAGACCAGTTCAACAAAAGTGGGTACCTGAAATTTGATTAAAGTATTCTTTGTAATTTGTATTTTTTCTTGATTTTCTCTCCATTCCGTTCCAGCACTAAACTCACTTTTTTATTATTTTTTGATCTCAGGATACTATTGATCTCATTTATAGTCAGGCCGTATGTAGTACTATAGTTGATCATTTTAATTATATCGCCCGGTAGTATACCTGCTTTCTCAGCATTGGAATTTTTAGCCACCCCATTAATTACAAACTTACTAAAAGACGGACCTTCGGCAATCACATCCAGGCCGCTCATATTATATTCAAATTTTTCGTAGAATTGTCGGTTTTTTCTTAGGTAGATCATTTCATTAAAATAATCAAAAGTTATATTGAATCTGCCAATAATTCCACCTCCTAATGTGCCAAGCCTGCCGGTTCTTTCTAAATAAGTGTTATAAGTACTTCCCTCGGGAAATGAGACTATAATATCCTTGAATTTATACATCCCCAGGGTCAGGCCATTTATTCTTCCCAGGTAGCCATCAATATCGCCTCCAAGTCCCCTTCCCAGATTTGCTGCCACAACATTTTGGGGCAGATTTAATCGTTCATCCGAGCTAAGGTTTAGTAGAAGGGAATGACTGGCACCGGTATCCATCATCAATTTGGCGTCGATAGTTACTCCGTCCTCCAGGGTAATAAAGGTCTTAATATATGGCTTGGTATCGATAATCTCTATGGGTATTTTCTTTGATGAGCGTGGCGGCCGGAATTCCGACGGTTCATGTAAAGTCAAAATATTCTTGTCGTAATTGATGGTAATAACAAACCTGCTAAACAATTCATAACCCATAATTCCGTGCACGTCCGCACCCAACGTTTTGCTTAGCAACAAATAATCCTCTTTTAAAACTAATAGTGCTTGTCCCTGTCCTCGAATACCGGGCATTCTAAATGAAATGTTGTTGGCCACAAACGCATCGATAGTGGTTAGACCATCTGCTCCTAAAATGCTAATTTTTCTGGTGAAGGGGATATTCAATATATCGCTGAATATAGGATCGGTCAAGATGGCGGTTCTAACGCCAGTATCAACCACAAATTTTAATGGGATGGCATCATTAACAATTACCGGAATTACGATCAGATTATTATGGTTCTCAAATGGGATAGTGACCTTTTTTTTATTTCCCAATATGCGGAATCCCAACAGGTTATTCTGCCCTTGTACTGGTATAGAAATTAGGAGGATGTAATATGTAATGACCAGGAAAATTTTCTTTACTGGTACTTGCAATCCCAACATTTATTGGTTCATGAGTAGTTCAATCTAAAGAACGGTATTTTTTTTATAAAGTTAAAACCAGCTGGAGTATAAAAATTTAGCCGAATTAATGCACAATTGGGACAGTCTCTGGGGGTGTTATTGACTGGAAAAATCGTTGCCTTGGTGATGTTCCACATCACAAGATTCCGAGTAAAGTTTAGAATTAGATACCGTCATTTCCATCAGTTGGTCTAGATCATCCCTAATTTTTATTGATTCCAAAAGAAAATAATGTAAATTTTATCCTCTGGAAAAGATTAAAGCGTTAAATAAACTAGAGAGACTAATACTATGAAAGGCACCAAAGGATTTAGTCACATTGCTAAAAAGCGTTTCGAGCTATTCCTGGATACACATGATTATCGCAAAACTCCGGAGCGTTTTGCTGTGATGGATGAATTATTTGCCCATGAAGGTCATATCGACGCCGATGGCTTGTTTCTCATTATGCGCAATAAAAATTATTCCATAAGCCGGGCTACCATATACAACACGTTGGACTTACTGGAAGAATGTGGGCTGGCGGTTAAACACCACTTTAAAAACAAAAATGCCTTATATGAGCAGTCCCTGATTTACCAACAGCATAACCACTTGGTTTGTAACGATTGCAACAAAATAAAGGAATTTTCCGATCCACGTTTGGAAAATATCAAAGAGTCGGTGAGCAAAGAATTGGGATCAAAGATTATCCTGCATTCCCTGGTGTTTTATGGTGATTGTACCATAGTTGACTGTGAGAATAAAAGGAACGAAAACTGAATCATAAGGGATATACCAGAATTTGAATCATTCACACAACCATATTCACACCAACTCCTCCAACATCAAAGTAGCTTTTTTTCTGAATTTGGCATTTACCATTATTGAGATCTTCGGGGGTTTTCTCACCAATAGTGTGGCTATTCTTTCCGATGCTTTACACGATCTGGGAGATAGTATTTCATTGGGAATAGCCTGGAGGTTGGAAAATGTATCTCAACGAAAAAGAGATGAAAAATATACCTATGGTTACCGCAGATTTTCCTTGCTGGGAGCATTTATTAATGGCTCGGTGTTGAT
>JAPUIM010000463.1 GCA_027297025.1 Bacteroidota bacterium
TTTTCTTATATACTGATGGTGTAACAGAGGCTTTTAATGATTCAGAAGAACTCTATACCGAAGAACGCCTTGAAAAGCTATTAGTAGGGTATGATATTAAGAGTGATGAAAATGTAGTTTCAGTGGTTATTAATGACGTAAATGAATTTGAAGGTGATTCAGAACAAACAGATGATATAACAGTATTAGCAATTAAGCGATTATAAGCCAGGGTTAATAATAAATAGGTACAAAATACTGTACAATAGTGAGGTGCAAAACAACCACAATGGAAAAAGCAACCTGTTAACATGTATTAGTTAAGTCGTGGTCCTTTCTCAAGATCAAGTGGTCTACCTTTTTCGCATTCAAATCGCTCGTTTAGTGGTTTACTTTAATCCAATTTTGTCTTCACCTTACTCCAATCTTTAATCTGCCAAAAGATGTTGCCCGTAGTAATATGATTATTCTGTATATCACGGGTTTTTACTTCACAATTTACCACCACTGCATTTTGCGATTCTAAAGGTTTAAGTATCTGGCTTTCAATCCAATCACTTGTCGTAATATATTCAGCTACTATATTTTCTTTTGCCTGATAATAATATTCCATTTCCAGTTTTTGCATAATCAGCCGGTATCTCTTAAAGCCCAATTTATTGATCAAAGCCAGACCGGAAGTAAACTCCGAAATAGTGGCTAAAGCACAGGCATGAACACCCCGGATATGATTGAAATTGGCTTTTTTATACGGCACCATGGTACGAATCAAATCTTCTGTGATTTTGATCACTTTAAACCCATGTGGTCGGTTAAAAGGAACCATCCTGGCCATGAAAAAATTCAACCACCAAAGATGGTAATTTGAACTTCTTGCCTTGATCAAAAATTTTTCAGGATCTAGCATTTTGCAATTTGTTTTAAAAGGTATTTTAGTTCAGATTTGAATCTGATTTTCAAGTTAATCCTTTTATGCCTATCAAGACTCCATTTTTCCCGAGAATGTCCGAGCGTTGTATCAGTATGAACTGGAAAGAGTGGGCCGGATATTATGCAGTGAGTTCGTATGAAATATTGCATGACGTGGAGTATTTTGCTTTCAGAAACTCAGCCGGATTACTTGATGTCACCCCATTACATAAATATCGTGTCCAGGGAAAAGATGCGGCTGTTTATCTTTCACAGATCATGGTGAGGGACATCACTAAACTCAAAATTGGACGTGTTGCATATCTCTGTTGGTGTACCCATGAGGGTAAAGTAGTGGATGATGGCACAGTGATGAGATTGGGTGGTGAAGAATTCATGGTAACTTCTGCAGATCCATGTTATGCCTGGTTCAGCAGGTATTTGCGAGGCTATGATGTAACTATTAATGATATCAGCCATCAGGTGGCCGGACTGGCGTTACAAGGCCCGACTTCCAGGGATATTCTAAAACAAGTTTGTAGTGCAGACCTGGACAACCTAAAATACTTTGGGATTGTAAAATGCAAGATGGAAGATTTTGATGTTTATATCTCCAGGACAGGATATACCGGTGATCTTGGTTATGAAATATTTATGCCAAATGAACATGCCTTAAGGGCTTGGGATTCAATCATCAATGCTGGCAAAATTTACAATATCAGACCAGCCGGACTGGACGCCCTTGACGTAACACGCGTAGAAGCCGGGCTGATCTTAAAAAATGTTGATTATTATAATGCACTGCACGTCTTAATAGACGAAAGAAAATCCTCGCCGTATGAGATTTCATTGGGCTGGACTATTAATCTAAATCGGGAGCCATTCAATGGTCAATCGGCTTTGAGAAAGGAGAAAGGGGTGGGTTCCCAATGGGCCATCGTAGGATTGGATATAAACTGGGAAGATATTGAAAGATTGTATAATAATTATGGTTTGCCACCTGAAATAGGAAGTTCTTCCTGGCGATCATCAATACCCATTTACTTTGATAGGTCACGGCAAAATCAAATTGGTTATGCAACCAGCGGCACCTGGTCACCGATCTTAAAAAAGAACATTGCCCTGGCTACTATCCAATCGAAATATGCAAAAATTGGCAATAGGGTACAAATCGAGATCACAGTTGAGCATAAAAGATATACCGTAACCGCTACTGTGGCCAAATCCCAGTTTTACGATCCGGAGAGAAAAAAATCAAATCCATTAATAAACCAACCTTCCTTATGAGTAAGTATGATGTCATAATTGTTGGTGGGGGCCATAATGGATTGATCTGTGCTGCTTACCTGGCAAAAGCCGGGAGAAAAGTGCTTGTGTTGGAAAAACGCCATGTATTGGGAGGTGCCGCTGTTTCCGAAGAAATATTTCCAGGATTTACTTTTTCTGTTGCCTCTTATGTGGTCAGTTTATTCCGCCCCCATATAGTAAGGGAGCTGGAATTGGCCAAGCACGGCTATGAGATCATTCCCATGGATTGTTCATTTTTGCCATTGCCGGATGGAGATTCCCTGGCAAGGTGGGCGGATCCTGAACGAAGTAGGAGAGAGGTTGCGCGATTCAGTAAGAAAGATGCAGAAGTCTACCCGGAGTTTGGCAGGGTAATGACCTTGATGGCCAAATTTGCGAAAGAGATTATTGACCATCCTGCACCTGATATCACATCAAACAAAATAAGTGAATTAAAATCATTGCTAAGACTAGGGAAAGCATTTAAGGATCTTGGCCCGGAGCTATTAAATCTGAACGTTAAGTTGCTAACCATGAGCGCAGTAGATTTTTTAGACCTATGGTTCGAATCTGAGGTGCTAAAAGCCCCCATGTCTGTGAGCGGAATCATTGGCACTTTCCAGGGAGTGCGTTCCCCGGGAACAGCTTATGTATTACTCCATCATTACATGGGTGAATTAGACGGGGCTTTCAGATCATGGGGATTT